>CAKUOX010000001.1 GCA_934670175.1 uncultured Clostridia bacterium
GCCTGACGGAAGGCGGCGTATATCTCCTGACTGCCCAGACGCTGAATATCGGGCAGCGCGATGATCGGATGAACCGGCTGTCGACGTTCATCCCGCGTAAAGGGCAGATAGGTTCGAATGGAATCCAGCGGCACGCTGCAGCTGGGCGGCAGACGATCATTCAACATAAAGATTGTATTGGGATCATCGCAAAAGCAGACGATGGCGTTGCCCAGAAGCTGCCTTTGAAGCTCGCCCGGAGAGATAAGATCCGGACAGGTGATCATTATTACCGGCAGGCTGCGGCCGCCATCATAGAGAAGCTCCAGAAAATGATCGATCCACTGCGGGATGAGCATAACCGCGTTGGAGCGCAATGCAAACTGACCGCTTATGCATTGAAGCTCCGGATGCCTGAAAAGTAGATAAACGAAAGAAGGAATTTCTCTCGAAATCGGCCTGGGCAGCACGAACCTCCCGCCCAGGCTGTCCGCGTTCAAAACCACAATGTACATCCATATTTCGTGAGGAGATGATTGCTGTATGCCAATGTGCGTCGTCTTTGTTCTGTAATTAAGGTATGGATCTCTTTCACGCAGGCGCAGCGCCCAAAGCGAAACTCTGGAATCTTCATCCGGTGGAACAAATACCGTGCGCAGCGCGCACGAGCCATCCGCGCTGCTGACCGCCAGCCCGGTCGCAAAGGATTCCAGCGCGACATCCAGCGCCGCGATATGCATTATTTCTGCGTGCAGGAAGGATATAACTTCATTCCAGAGCGAATCGGCGTACATCGCATGGGACGGAACGATATGCAATATGACCTTATGGATCATGGTATACATAGGGTCGATCATCCGGCGGAGCCTTCTTTCGTATAGGATCGTATAGAATCTGGGAATATCATAGCACGCTTTCAACGATTTGCAAATCAGACATTTGTCCCTGAAAAGCCCCTGATTTCAACGGACAAATGTCTGATAGACTTTCTCCGGAGTTTGGATTATGATTATATTTACGGAGGGGTGAGTACATGGATACCTGTAGCATATATCGCGATTGCTTTAACTACTACCTGTATGACATATGCGGTGGCAGCCGCAATCAGCTGGGTAAGGAAATGGATATCAGCCCTTCAGACGTTGGCAAAATGCTGAAGCGCTTTAAGCAAGGCGGCGGCATGGGACAGAATGCAGACAAGGTGCTTTATCATCTGGCGGTAGAACACGGCGTGAGCATAGATTTTCTGATCAACCGCATGCTTCGAAACAACCTCGTTGAGGAAGTGGGCAAATGCGAGGGATATTCGATGCTGGTCGAAGCGCAGGAGCGCTATGTGGTGAACCGCCTGAAGGCGGCCTATTACAGCCGGGAAAGTCTGGTTGCGATGGATACCGCAATGTCGAAGGTGGTGGACGGCATCTGTCTGCAGGGAAAATGCCTGTTTATTTCAGAGCCGCAGAAGCAGAAATGCATCTGCCGGCACATGGCTATGGCAATGGAGAATCTGCTGGATATTGCCATGACCGCACCCTGTGAATCCAGCAGATGCATCAAATGAACCGAGCGGCTTAGGAGAAGCCGCCATGCCTGAAGGCCCTACGTTGCGTGAATCGTAATGCGCATTCGTAGGGCCTGCTTTTTTGTATGGAGGAAGTGAACGGCGTGTCACCGATACAGGACGTTGTAATCGAAAACCGAGCGCTGAAAGCATTTGCAAAGAAATATGGGCGACGCCTGAGACCGGCGGAGCTGGCGGTGCGGATGCGCGCGGCGATAAAAAGAAATGCGAATCATGAATGCGACGGCTGCGGAGAAGCGGCGCTGGGGCGGCTGCGATTTCGATATACCCGGCGCGGAAATCAATTCTTCGTTTCGGAAATTTGGATCATGGAGGAAAAGCAATAATGCAGGGAGCTGCAAAGCAATACATGGAAACCGAATTATTTGAATTCGCCTTCTGGCCGGACTTTTTCGCGCAGCTGGACAGGCTGGCGGAAATGGCGCTGCCGGAAGCATGGAGATTTCGAGAGCCGGACTACGCGCCCAGAAACGACAGAACGCCGATTCTGGAGCGCTATCTGAAGGACGTATTTCGGCTGCTGGCGATACGATACAATCAGGCGGAGGAAGCGTGGGCAGAGGAAGCGGCGATCATGACCTGCGGACGGGACGCATGCTTTCATACGGGTCTGTTCTCACGCACCTACAAGGGAATCTACGCCTATTTCATTCCGAACCGCAAGGACGTTTCCATGCGGAAATGGCATTTCAAGGATTTCTGCGAGGAAAATTCACCGCTGCTGAAATACACGGTGCCGCTGCCGCAGCGACCGCAGCTGATTATGAACGCGCGCAGCGAGGCTTTCCATCCGGGCTGGCCGATTCGGGTAAACGCGCGGCACATTCTGGAGGACGCGGAAAACCTTTCACGCATCCCTCAGGCGCTTCAGAGCTTCGGCAATCTTCCGCTATTGCTGGACGCGGCGGTGGAGCTGGGGCGGCGGCAGGCGCTGGCAGAGCCGGGAATTATTGCGCCACAATTCTACCACGGCCGAATGCAATTTCTGATGCCACTGTATCTATCCGGCAGGTCGAAGGCCGATCTGGCGATGGCACTGTCCATTGGCGACGGATACTACATCGGCGAAACCTGCCTGACCCCGCAAATGGCATACCTGAACGCCCGCCTATTGGCGCGCCCGACCGCAGGATGGCTGCGCGAACAGACGTGAACGCGCTGAGTGAACCGGACTTAGTATTTCATTGCACGTTCTTTTGCAGAAAAGAATATTTTTCTTGACACATTATCAATCTTTGCGGTATAATAATCTTGCCATCCGAGCTGTTCCTTTCTCAGCTCAGCGCCGCCGCCAGCACAAGCTGACGGCGGCGTTTTTTGAAAGAGCGAAGGAAGAGAATTCGCAAAACCGGAGTTTTGCAGAGAATTGGGGCACATCGATTCTGGAATATGCGAATTTCTTCTATGCTTATTTTATACTTCTATGCTTATTTGGGCGCACATCTATCAAAAAATCAAGTGAAATAAGCATGTGACTATGCTTGTTTCAAAAAACTTTGATACTAATCCGGAAAATGTCGCTTTATTTCTGCTTCGGTATCTTCTTTTTTGTTATAATATGAGCAGACGGGCGCAATTATCCATATTTTTTGATATTCACTACTCTAAAATCGGATCTGTGATGAGGCATGCGTTTTTTACTTTCAAGAAGCGTATGAGCGATACTTTATCCTTGACGACGCACGCTTTTTTCAGCCCGCCTTTCCGGGAATAAGCATTGATTTTCGGGCATTAAAGATGAAGTTAAAAATCATGAGCGGCGTAGATAATAATGGACATTTCTATGGCAAGGTGCTATTATATATAGTGGAATGGCATGGAAATTACTGCCTTTTTGTATTGCACGGTTTCATGCCGGAAAGCTGAATACGCTGTGTTGTGTCCCTGCGCCCGGAGCATGCGATGGGCGCGGGGATGAGGAAAGCCGGTGGGAATCCGGCCACATTGGGCGGGAGCGCTTCCGCAGGGAATTGGAAGCCGCATTCTATGAACAACGCCCTTTGCTGTATGCGCATGAGTTCGAACCCCGCAGCGAAAGCGGGCCATTGGCGGCAATACCGCCGAGAAGGTAGAGGTTCGGGCGCAGGAAGGGCTTGCCTTTCGGAAATGCGCGAGTCAGAAGACCTACGGCACACGGAGCAGGGCGCACCGAAACGGATGCACCCGAAAGATCCATGCCGCAACCAGTGCCTTCGGCCACATGGTTTGCGGCTGTTTTTGATTTGATTGAGGGCGATGGGAACGCCCGGCATCGGAGGAATACGCATGAAGAATTGGAAGGCTCGACTGCTGCTTGCCGCGCTCGCGGCGATGATGATCGTTTTCTGCGGCCATGCGCTGGCGGAGAACGTTACGACCATACGCTTTGAGCCGCAGGGCGGAAAGAGCGAATACTTCGTTGGCGATACAATCGCCATAGACGTGCGCCTTGCCAACAATCCCGGCGACATGAGTTCCTTTGTCGCTTCCGTGGATTACGATGCGGACGTGCTGGAATATCAGGGCATCGATTATTCCGGCAGCATTCTGAAATACTGGCCCACCAAGATTTGGACACAGAAGTATAAGCAGATTTACGCCGTGACCAATTCCAAATCCCAATATGTATCGAACGACGGCCTGATCTGCACGCTGACCTTCAAGGCGCTGCGCGAATGCGACGCGGCCACGGTTGCGCCGGGCAGCATCGTGATTCGAACGGCGAACAAGGACATGACCGGCTATCAATATGAAACGGCTTCGGCGCAGGTGCTGATCAAGACGCCGACCTCCGTTTCGGTGCCGGTGGAAAAGATCACGCTGGATAAGGCTTCGCTGATGCTGATGGAGGGACAGACGGGCAATATTTCCGCCACCGTCGAGCCCGAAAACGCCACGAACAAGACAGTTCGCTGGAGCAGCAACAACCGTACCGTCGCAAGCGTGGACACGAACGGAACCGTGACGGCGCTGCGCGAGGGCAAGGCGACCATTACCGCCAAGGCCGGAAACTATTCCGCGAGCTGCGAGGTGATCGTACAGCGCGAGGGCGCGGCGATTGCGACGGGATACACCGTGGACATTCGCACGCCGGAGCAGGAAATCGCCTCCGGCGAAAACGCCAGCGCGACGATCAGCATCGGCGTGGGTACGCAGGACGCGGAAAAGATTCAGCAGTACAACGCATTCGACGTTCGCCTGATTTACGATCCGGCAATGCTGCGCTTTGGCGGCGTGAGCCAGAACGCTTCCGATTGCGAAATTACGCACGACGAAATCCGCGGCGTGATCCGCCTGCAGCGCTTCGGCGGCCAGCTTGCGCTGGGCGACGCCTTCACGCTGAATTTCACGGCGCTGGACGATGTATCCGGCGACGCGAAGGTGCTTTTTGAAAACGTATATGTGGACAACGATGCAAATGCCCTGCTGAGCGACGCGCCGCCCGCGGGCATGCTGCATTCCTGCGTGACCTTTCATATCAACAGCGGCGCGAACAAATACCGCGTGAAGCTGCCCGATGAATATTCCTACAACCCCGATACCGCTGATCCTGAGCAGGACTACACCTTCGTGATCCGCGGCAAGGGCTATTACGATTACCGCGTGACCGCGAGCATCGGCGGCAAGACGATCACGCTGACCGACAGCACGGCGAGCGATGCGGACGGCACCTACATTCTCAAGAAGGAATACATTACGGGCAATATCACCATCGGCGTGGTGAAAACCGCAAAGACATTCCTTGTAATCAAAGAGGGCACCGGCGCGAGCGACGTGGTGCTGACGAACGACGGCAAGGCCGCCTACGGCAAGGATTACGAATTTACGCTGACCAAGGCTCCCGGATACAGCTACGCGCTGACCATTAAGCGCGGCAATGAAAAGCTGAGCGGCATTATGCCCACGCGCAAGGACAACGTATTTACCTATAAAATTCCCGGCAAGGAGATCACCGACAAGCTGACCATCAGCGTGGAAAAGACCAAGCAGGGCGGAACCACAGGCGGCGGAACGACGGGCGGCGGCACGAAGCCCGGCGGCAGCACGGGTGGCACCACGACGCCTACGCCCCAGCCCACCGCCAACCTGATCAACATTCGATTCACCGGCAGCGGCGCAGGCAGCATTGACGGCGCATCGAACGTACCGGCAGGCGACGATTATCGCTTCACGCTGCGGCGTAAGGACGACTGCGACTACACGCTTACCGCCACGATGGGCGGACAGGACGCGGAGATCATCGACAACGGCGACGGCAGCTACACGGTGCAGAACGTGACCGACACGTTAACCATCACTGTGGAAGAAACGCAGCGCCCGAAGCTGGAAGTAGCCATTTACGAATATGTGAAGCTGGACGGCAAGAACATGTACCTGATCACCGCCAAGGGCGAGCCCGGCGAGGGCAAGATTTACACCTACGGCGGCAAGGCGATGTACTGGTCGGATCGATACAAGGCGTATTGCTATCTGATCATCTCCGCCAAGGACGAGGACGTTGCGTTTGCGGAGGCGCGGGAGGCGATCACCGCCGAAAGCGGCGCGCGCGTATCGGTGGTGTACGACGGCGATATCAACGGTTCCCGCCGCGTGGACATCAACGACGCGCAGATGGTTTACGGCATGTACAACGCCCGCTACGAGCGATTCAGCATCGAGGCTTCCATCATGAAATTCTTGAAGGCGGACATGGCTTCGGACGGGAATTCCGCGATGAAGCTGGATGTGGCGGACGCCGCCGCACTGGTAAACATGATTCGATAGCAAAGTTAATTGCGCGCATGAGTTAAATTACACTTTTGCTATCGATGGTGCTTGCGATTTTCGCCCGCGTGTGGTATGCTATGCGCGGATGGAAATATTTGTAAAAACAATATAGATGCTGATGATATGAGCATACCCCTCCTCCCCGGAATGATTGTAAAATTTTCGGGGGGGGGGGTATGGCGATTCAAACGCCGCACGCACCGAAAGCTGAGCGCCGGACGCAAGGAAGCCCACAAGCGGGCTTCGCACCGACCATGATGGACCGACTGGCCGCCGCTGGAAACGATAGCGCGGCAACCATTATTTGACGATGATGACATAAGATTTCCCAGAGGTATTGTTCCCGGCTGGCGCACGCTTCCAAAAGGGAGATGGGCAAAACCAAGCGCTTTTTGAAGCGCGCGCCGAGCGCCGGTACAATATATAATTGAATACGCTGTGTTGTGTCTCGTACCGGGCTTTTGACTTGACAATTCAAGCCTTAAAAAGTGGTACGGTGATGAGGGAAACCGGTGAGAACCCGGTTACATTGGATAAACAGCTTTATCCTTTGCTGTATGCACATGAGCGCGAATCTCGCAGCGAAAGCGGGCCATTGGCGGCGGAAGCCGCTGAGAAGGTAGAGGTTTGGGCGCAGGAAGATTTTTCTTTTCGGAAATGTGCGAGTCAGAAGACCTACTCACGCAAAAATAGAACCCTGTGCTCTTTGAGGGAAAGCAATTTCCCTTCGCGAAGACCAACCGGCGACAGCTTCTCCCGACAACAGGGGGGAAATGCGCCGGTTTTTCTGTGGCAAAAGAATCGAGCCGGAAAGGAGGCTGTGGCGCAAGGATGGACACACAACGTATTCGCGCAACCCGTTCACTCATCGACATAAAGGAGGTTTTTCCTTCATGAAGAAGAACTGGTTTACCCGCAGATTCAGAACACTGACCATCTGCATTGTGACGATCTGCCTGCTGCTGAGCGCATTCGCGCCCATGGCAATGGCAGAAGGCACGCCCAAGACGATCAAGTTTTCGCTTTCTATGGACGGCGTACCGCTGATTCCCCAGACTGAGGTGACTATTCCCTGGTATGCACTGAGCACCTATGGCCTGAGCCAGTACAACCGCTACGAGGCCGCTTCGTTTGAGAACGGCGGTCAGTACATCAACACCAATCTGGTTACAATTCCCACGGTGCTGCACGCATTCCTTACCATGCACGAACGCACCTACGGCACCAGCTTCAATTCATCTACCCGGTCGAATTACTTTGATTTCTCCGGCAGCGCGACGAGCATGTTCATCACGAAGCTGTTCGGAATGGAAACCTACAACCTGATGTACTTCTGCGATCATGAGTATCCGCTGATGGCCGCAGGCTGGGGCTCCACAGCGGATTACATCCTGCTGGAGGACGGCATGACCGTGGACGTCGGCGTATTTACGGATATGGGCTTCTGGACGGAAGGCGCTTTCCTGGCGTTTGACCGCGATGATTACTACATGACGCCCAGCGGCACGCGCACCGTGACCGTGAGCGCCGTTCCGACCACCGGACACGCCACCGGCGAGACGGGCACGGTCACGCCGAAGGCGGGCGCCGAAATCCACCTGCTTCAGGTGACGGGTACCGCGCTTGAAGATTACACTGATCTTGGCTTGCTTGGGATGACCAACAGCGATGGCACCTTCACGCTTAACCTCGCCAACGTCAGCGCGACGCTGACGGCCGGTCAGACCTACGTTCTGGCTGCCTATGGCCGAAACGCCGGTACCAATACGGCATGCGAGGTGGCCGCCTACGCGCAGCTGCACATCGTGGGCGAGGTTCCCACGCTGACGGGCGTTTCCCTGAGCGAGTATAACGACGCCATCCTGTACGCGGAGCAGAAGCTGAAGCTGAAGCCCGCCGTGACCGCTGAGCACGCCGACGCGAGCTTCACCTTCACCAGCAGCAACACCAGCGCCGCGACGGTGGACATGAACGGCACCGTGGAGGCCCAGTACGTTTCCGCCGATACGCCGGTGACCATCACCTGCACGGCGACCGACGGTACCAACAGCTATACCACGAGCTGCAATCTGACCATTAAGACCGGCACGCCGGTAACGGGCGTTTCACTCAACCATGATTACATTGAGCTTGGCCTGAACAGCACCTGCACGGCACTGGAAGCGACCGTTACGCCCTCCAACGCCAGCAACACGACGGTGAACTGGACGAGCACCAACCTGAACACCGTCCACATCAACCATCTGGGCACGATGACGGGCGCAGGCACCGGCGTTGCGACGATCACGGCGGAAAGCGTCATGAGCACGACGAGCAATCCGATGAAGGATACCTGCCGCGTTGCCTGCGGCGGCAAGTTCGGCGATGCTAACGGCGATGGAGTCGTCAATAACGCTGACTATCTGCTTGCTGTGGAGATGGCTGACGATGAAGCTACGAGCGGAGATCGTTTCGAGTTTGTCGATGTCAACGGTGACGGCATTATTACCGTTACGGACGTCAACCTTATCACCCAGATCATCTCTGGCGACTTGGACATCTATGTTCAGCAGTAAGAAAGGGAGGCGAATAACATGAAACAATTCAAGCAGTCTTTTCTACTGATTCTGATCGTTGCGATTCTGATGACTTGTTTTACAGGTGTTGCACTCGCAGATTATACAGATCCGTATACGGTTACACTTCAGCAGAAGGCAACTGGCGAAAGCTACAGCGTCGGTGATATTATCCCTGTACAGTTTCTCATGAGCAAGAATCCCGGCGGTCCCGCTCTGACTGTGAAGTTCGATTTTGACCAGAATTTGCTACAGTACATGGGCATACAGGAATTGGGCACGATTACAGCAGAGTATAACATGACCTCTGCCAATTGCACCAATCCGGAGAAAAGAGCCTATGGAAAAGCAAATTTCACCGTTGCACCCGGTGGTGATCAGGATGCCCTTACCGCCATTATGGCTGCGGGCGGCAATATGTTCACTGTAGGCTTCAAGGTTCTTGACGATACTGCTGATCCCAGCAGCTATACAGTTGGTCTGGTCAACACCGGCGATCATGTGCAATATGTATATGTGTATGACGCAAAGGCAAATACATACAACGACAACGTCACGATCGTTCCCTGCACGCTGAAACTTGTCCCGGGTGACGACATCAACGTTGAGAGCGTTGCTCTGGATCAGGAAACCCTCGCACTGACCGAGGGCGACACCGCGACGCTGGCCGCGACGGTATCCCCCGATAATGCCACCAACAAGACCGTGACCTGGGCTTCTGACAATGAGGAAGTCGCAACGGTCGCAGACGGCGTCGTGACCGCAGTTGCCGCAGGTTCTGCGAACATCACCGCGACCACCGAGGACGGCGGACACACCGCGACCTGCACCGTGACCGTGAACGCGAAGCAGCCTGAAGTCAAGACCGGCTACACCGTGAGCCTGCCCACCGATAAGACGAGCATTGCTGCGGGTGAAAGCGCGACTGTGGACGTGACTGTGGGCGTGGGCACCGAAGAAACCGCGACCACCTACAACGCGGTGGATATGACGATTACCTACGACGCGGACAAGCTCACCTTCGATGAGAAGAGCTCCACGCTGTACAATGCGAGCGTTACCGACACGAACGGCACCATCAGCCTGAAGCGCTACGGTGAAAACCTGAACGTCGACACCGACAAGTTCAGCCTGGTATTCACCGCCAACGGCGATGCGAACGGCGACGCGACCGTCAGCATCACGAGCGCTTGTGTGGATCTGGCGGACAACGCCAATCAGGATGCGCCCGCGGCGACCATCGTAAATGCCAGCCACACGATCAGCATCGATGGCGGCTACAAGGTATCGATCACGACTATTCCTGAAAACCTGAACGAAGTCAAGGGCGCTGCGACTGCCCAGAAGGGTGCGGACTACACCTTCACGCTGGAGCCTCTGGCGAACTACGATTACGCCGTGACCGCCACGGTAAACGGCGCTGAGGTTCCCTGCACGCTGAACGGAACGACCTACACCATCCCCGCTGAAAGCGTGACCGGCGATATCTCCATCACCGTTACCAGAACCGCCAAGCAGTACAGCGTGACGCTGGACGGCACCGGCAAGGACGATGCGAAGCTCTCCGCCGACAAGGCGACCTACGGCGTGGGCTACAGCTTTACCGTCACTCAGGATGCGGACTACAATTACACCGTTTCCGCTACGGCAGGCGGCGAGACGCTGAACCTGACTTCCACCAACGAGGGCAATGTGTACACCTACACCATCGCGGGCGATAAGATCACCGGCGATGTGGCTGTAACGGTTGCCAAGGAAAAGAAGACTACCCCGCCGGTACCGAGCACCTTCGACGTAACCTGGGATGGTAACGCACTGGACGATGTTCCCACGAAGGCAGATAAGGCCACCCAGGGCGAAGACTTCAGCTTCACCGTGACCAAACAGGATGGCTACACCTACGAGATCACTGCGACCGTGGGCGGCGAGGCACGCGATGTGAACGTGGACGGCGATACCTACACCATCAGTCACATCAACGGCGCAGTTGTGATCACCGTGAACAAGACTAAGGAGGCCACGCTGACTGTCGAGGTTTCCCAGTATGTGAAGCAGAACGGCAAGGACGTCTACCTGATCACTGCGACGGATTCTTCTCTGGCTGAGGGCAAGCTGCTGGCCTATGACGGCGCACAGATGTTCTTCTCCGCGAAGTACGATGCTTACTGCTATCTGGTAGTTTCCGAACTGAGCGCGGACGAAGTAAAGACTGACGCTGAAGCGAAGATCGCGCAGGCGGACGGCACTGCCATCCAGATCGGCTATACCGGCGATGTGAACCAGACCGGCAAGATCGACATCAACGACGCGCAGATGGCTCACAACATGTACGGCTCTGCGCTGTATGATGGATTCGAGAAGGCGACGATCCGCATGTACCTGGAAGCTGATATGAACGGCGACAAGGCTGTCGATACGGCTGACGCTACCGCTATCGTATCGGAGATCAAGTAATCCCCCCTTCGCCGAAAGGCGAGCGCCCGCATTCCCTGCATGGGAGTGCGGGCGTTTTTATATAAGAATTGTCGGCGCATTCCAATAGAGCCCGAAAAGCACCGGTTTTGCCAATCCGTATCCGATAAGAAAAGCGCCATCGCTTCAAATCGCGATGGCGCTTTAACGCTTTCAGCGGGGTTATTCGCCGCGCATATCGAACAGGCGGCTTTTACCATCCAGCATGCGCTGATAGGCGACGACGCCATAGGCGGCCTGTTCCGTAGCCATACCGTTGATCTTATCCTCGGCGAGATCATGGCGATACGCGCCTTCAAAGGCGTACTGTTCCACGAACTGGCGCAGGCGGGCGGCATCATCGCGCATATCCAGCGAGGCATAGGCGATCATCGCCCAGACGCAGGATTCGCAGGAGGCGAGCCTGCCATCGGCTTCCAGCGCGCTCAGGCACGCCAGCGCCGCGCGGATGCATTCCGCGGCGCGGTCATCCGACCGATGCGCCGCCAGCGCGGTGATTGCCATGGCGGTCATATCCGGATCGGAGGCATTGCCGGTGACGATGCTATAGCCGCCATCTTCATTCTGGGCGGACAGAACCGCATCCAGCAGCGCGGCGCGCGCATCTTCATAGCCGGGATAATCATTGCTGTCCAGCGCGATCAGCGCCCAGATGGGGCCATTGTTGCCCTGAATTTTCACCTTATCCAGATCCTTCAGGGGCTCTAAAAGGTTCCAGCCGCGGAAATCCGCAGGGTTTTCACCGAGCGCCGCCAGCGCGAGCGCCACACGGGCGTATTCCGTGTATTTCACAGGGCTCAGACGCCCTTCACAGGCGATCAACGCCTGTTCGACATTATCCTCGTAGGCGGCATAAAAGCCGTCTGCAACGGGCGTATCGCCCCGCTTGAGCGCGATGACAACCCATTCGCCGCCGACGCTGCCGACCTGCGCCTCGGTTACATTTTCCGCGAGCCATTCGGACGCGCACGCTGCGGGAACGAGCAGGCAAAGGAGCAGCAGAACTGCCAAAATCTTCTTCATTTGATTCATCCTTTCATTATAGAAGAATTGAGGTTCATCGACCCGCAGAATCCGGTTCTGCGAATTCTTGAATTATAGAATTATGGCTTCGGAGGAACCCCCGAAGCCACCAAATCATCAGCGCCACTTGGCGTAGAGCTTCGTCTTTTTCTTCGTTACCTTATCCATGCCCGCATACCAGGGCTTGGTCAGCGCCGCATCCTTATACCAGCCGCCGAAGACCGAACGACTGCGCGTGGGAATGGGCAGTGTTTCCAGACTATCGCCGCGCTTTACGAGAATCGTGGGCACCTGCGTGCCGCCGTTGGATTCGAAGATCACGCGGCACTGCCTTCCACCCAGCAGCAGGATCAGCAGCAGCACAATCAGCGCCAGCGGGATCAGCAGCACCCACCAGTGCAGCTTGACCCATTCCAGAGCGGTTCTGAGACCATTGAGGATGCGCGTCCAGAAGCTGCCGGAGGACGGGTTGCCCTCCGCCCACTTGACATAGAGCGTCATATTGGATACGACCGGATTGTTTTCAAAATCCCATTCCTGCGTGAGATCGACATCCGAATACCAGCCTTCGACGTGGAAGCCCTCCTTCACGGGGTCTTCCGGCCTGGGCAGCAGTTCGCCATTGCGGACGTTGACATTCTCCAGCACGCTGCCGCCATCCGTTTCGAAGGTGACCACGCACTGATCGGAAATAATCAGCTTCAGATCGTTCGCCGAAGCCTGATACTGATCGCTGCCATCGCGCAGGGTGACCTTATAATTCTCATTAGAAAGCACCGTCATGCCGGAGGCGCCGATGACTTCCAGCTGGAACGTGCCCACCACCTGACGCGCATTCCACTGCTCGCCATCCGCGAAGGAGACGAAATTCATATAGAATTCGCGCCCACCGGAGCGCAGTTCCAGATCGCGCGTCTGCACGCTGGAGCTGACGATCGTGCCGCCCTCTACGGGCTTGACGAAGGCTTCATCATACTTGATTTCATTCTGCATGGCGTACATCGTATAGGGATCGCTGCTGTCGGTACGCTGCAGGGTGAAGACCACGGTGACAATATCTCCGGGCTGCACGGTTGCTTCATTCGCGCCGTTGACGCTGAGATCGAAGGTGTAGTTCCGACTTTTATCCACGGCCAGCGCGGGCGTGGCCAACAGGGACAGCAGCATGATGCTCAGCAATATCCATCCGCCGATTCGTTTCATGATAGCATCCTTTCCATTCATAGATTTGCGCGCTTACGCCTGCGGCTGTTCCGCTTCCGGCGCGGGGGCTTCCATTACAGGTTCTTCCGATACAGGTCCTTCCAACGCGGGGGCTTCCGTTTTTTCTTCCGGCTGGACTTCTTCCGAAGGCAGCGGGATTTCGCAGGTGCGCTCGGCCTCCAGTGGATCGCTCAGCGCGGCCATCAGGCAGGCGAGATCATCCTGCGTGAGGTTGCCATCGCCATCCAGATCGTATCTGAGAATATCCTCATAGGCGATTTCGCCGCTTTCGTAGGCGGCCAGCATCGCATAGAGCCACTGGGCATCGTTGATATCTACGCTGCCCGAACCATTGACATCGTAGAGCAGCACGGTTTCGAATCTGACGGGCACTTCGCTGGGCTGTACGGGCAATTCCGTGACCGCGGGCGTTTCGGTGGGTGCAAGCGTTTCAGCGGGGGCAGGGGTTTCCTCCGGATCCGCTGTGGCGGTCGCGGTGGAATCGACGGTTTCGGTGGGTTCCGGCTCGACATCGCTCCAGCAGACCATAAAGGAATGATCCGTGCGCGCCTGCGCCAGCAGGGTTTCGATGGGGAACGCCTTGCCGCAGTTCGAGCGGCTGTTTGGATCGTTTACCAGCACCTTGCCATCCTCCGTAAGGCCGCGAAGCACGATGTAGTGGCCGTGCTGAGTGAAGATGCCTTCGCCCATATGCGCAATGACGGGCTTGCCCTCTTCGAGCGCCGCAATGATGGATTCAGCATCATTCGCGATCCACCTGGTCTTGACATCATAAGCATCGGCGAGCCAGCGCAGCGTATCGTGGCTCAGGCCATTGCCATGATATTTGCCCGCATCCACCGCCTCGCAGAACAGCAGATAAGGATTCTGTTCCACATTGCCAGTGAGATAGGCAACGACCATGGATACACTGGTCGCGCCGCAGCCGGAGGTGGCTACGGACTTCGCCATGCCATTATAATACAGAATGATGGTGCGATAATCGCCCTGAAAGAGCATGGGAATCGCCATACCCGCTTCATCGCTGCGCACAACACCCTTCCAGCCGATGCTGTAATCGCGCGCGGGTGCGGAGATGGACGGGGTTTCCGCTTCGGGCACATCATTCGGCAGCTGATCATCGATGGCGTCATTCGCGGCAGGCGTTTCGCCCGGCTCCGCAGGCAGCGGAGTTTCGCCCGCGACCGAGGGATCCTCGGACGGCAGCGGCGCATCCGTAAGGCCGGGCGTGACGGAGGGATCGGGGGTATCGGACGTGCTGGGCGTAATGGAGGGATCCGGCGCATCGGACGCGCCGGGTGTTTCCGCGGGTGCGGCTTCCTGCACGACCGAAATGACGACCGACTTGCAGCCATCCGCCTGAAGTTCGATCTCCGACGCGCGGGCTTCGCCGGTATTTTCACCGATGCGAAGTTCAAAGCCGCCCTCGACATTCGACAGCGCGATCCATTCCGCCTTCGCCTTCACCGTCCAGGCGGCGTTGCTGCTGACCTTGATCTTCTTTTCCATGCCGGAATGCGGAACAACCAAGCTGTCCTTCGCATAGGCTTCCTCCACCTGCAGGAAGGGTTCGGGCGCGGGTTCCGGCGTAAGCGGCTGTTCCGAAGGTTCCGCACCGCTTTCCGGCGTTTCCGCAGCAGCGGGCGTTTCTGCGGCAGCAGGCGTTTCCTCTGCAGCGGGCGCTTCCTCCACGACGGGAGTCTCCTGCACTGCAGGCGTTTCCTGCGCGGCAGGCGTTTCCTGCACCGTCGGCGTTTCCGCCGGCGGCACTTCCTCGCCCATGGCGTGCGGATAAGCGCTCAGGCAAACCATCACCGCCAGGAGCATACATAGCTTCCTTGAAGACTTCATTCCTGCTGACCTCCATCTTCTTCCGTTTTCGTTACGACCGTCTGCTGCATTCCATAGCCTTCAAGCCCTGTGGGGCAGGCCGGAACCGCGTAGTTCTGCACATTGGCTCCGCCAGCGCGCTGCGCGCCATTGAGATACTGACGCGCATAGAGCACGGCGGGAACCACCATTTCCACTTCGCCCTGCAGCTGCAGCGCAGCGCGGCAGGATTCATCGCTCATACCGAAGTGGCCGAGGGTATCCCGATCCTGAACGGGATTCAGCGCATCGGCGATATCAAGCTCCGGATCCGCATGATAGTAGGCGCTGGCAATCCACAGCACGATCCATTCATGGCGCTGCGCGGATTCCGCTTCCTGATCCGCAGCGGCTTCGGGCGTCTGTTCCGGCTCCACGGTGGTTTCCGGTTCAGAAGTCTGTTCCGCAGCGGCAGGGAGCGCCTCCTGCACGAGCATACATTCGATGCCCGCCTGCATCAGCAGATACGCATAGGCGCGCGCCGCATCATTTGCGGATACGCTGTTCTTCATCAGCGCATAGAACGGGCTGGGCGCGAACGCCGCATAGAGATCGACCGTTTCGGTAATTTCACCGCTATCAACGGTTTCGCCAGATGCTTCGCCATCGGGCGCCGCCGACGCTTCGGGCGCAGGCGTTTCCGCAAGCTCCGGCGTTTCGCTGCCGGCAGCGGCTGCGGTGAAATAGGAGGTAAGATACTGATAGAGGCGCGCCGCGGTGATCTCTACATCGCCCTGAATCAGGCAGTAGTTCACGATGCGCTCGATCTGCGCATGCCATTCATCAATGGCCTTGAGATGATCATCCTCCGCGAGCTTATAGGTGACCTGCGCGCGGCTCTCTTCAGGACGATAATCAAATTCACTGACCAGAACAGACAGCGGGTTGGACAGGCGATAGCACGCTTCCACTTCATCAAATTCCAGCTGCGTGGTCATTCCGCCGAAGAAGCTGTTGGAGCCGCGCTCCACGGCTTCGCTCATGTTCTTATAGAGCTCGACCTGCGCATCGCTGAAGGAGGCGAGCAATTCGGGCAGGATGACATTTTCCTGATAGGTCCACTTACCACTTTCAATGGCCTCGCCATAATAGGAGACCACGCTGTTCTGCGTACTGGAGTAATTGCGCATGACACCGTTCTGGCCGATGGTGGAGGTCTTGCCCGTGCCCGTGGAATTCGGCTTTTTGGTTACGCCGTCCAGCACGCTGCCGCTATCCTTCTTGGAATCCTCCGCCTGCATCTCCGCCTTGGTGCCCGCGACGCCGATCAGGCCATCGCCAGTGGTGGAAAACGCGAGCTTGCGCTTCTGATCGGCATATTCGCTGGAGAGGTAGGCGGAATTGCCGCCCTCCGGCAGATGCACCACGCCCACCTTGGAATAGGCCGAAGCATTGTATCTGGGCACGGGGATCAACCAATTCAGCTGAAGCGCAGCATGGTTTTCAGCGATTTCGCCCGTGAGCAAATCCACAATGCGCAT
Source organism: uncultured Clostridia bacterium (assembly GCA_934670175.1). Taxonomy (GTDB): domain Bacteria; phylum Bacillota; class Clostridia; order Christensenellales; family Aristaeellaceae; genus SFTH01. The sequence goes on from CAKUOX010000001.1 coordinate 16,932, forward strand.
GCGGTACAGCTTGATGACGCGATCCGGCGATACGGCGCTTTCAAAGCGCGCATAATCCGCATCCGACGAGGTGAGCGTTTCCACCACCAGCTGCTGATGCCACGCCAATCCTTCCGCCGACACGCTGAGTTCAGGAATTTCATGGGAGACCGCCTCAATCGCATTGCGATACTGTTCGGCGGTGCTGGCGTAGGAGATCAGAAGCTGGCGGGCTTCATCGGTCTGTTCGCTCAGCAGCGTTTCGATCTGCTGGACGAGGGGAGCGACCTGCGCGGCATTATCATAGGTAATCTGTTCCGGCGTTTCCGCCACGGCGCGAATCTGCGCCACCAGCGCATCCAGCGCTTCGGTGATCGCGCCGAGTTCCTCCAGCTGCTGCTTCAATGCCGCGAGCGCTTCCTCCGCCTGCGTGAGCTTTTCATAGTTGGTCACGCGCGCCTTTGCGGATTCATCCAGCGCATCATAGGCCGCACGCGCCTTCTGGATGGTTTCCTCCCGTTCGAGGGTGACCGTTCCGATGGAATCGATCAGATCGACGACTGCGCGCGCCTGTTCGCCGCTGGCCGCGATGAGCTTTGCATAGGCTTCCTCGGCGGCGACGAGCGTGGAATAATTGGTGACCTTCGCCTTGGAGGCTTCGCTGAGCGCATCATAGGCCGCACGGGCATTCAGGATGGCAGAGCCGCTATCCAGCGTGATTTCGCCGAGTTCGGAGATCATCTGCACGACCGCGCCCGCTTCCGCATCCGACGCGGCAAGCAGTTCTTCATAGGCTTTCTGCTTTTCGAGCAGTTCCGCATAGTTTTCGACGTGCGCCTTGCCGAAATCGGAGAGCGCATCATAGAGTTCAAAGGCACGACGGAGGGTTTCGCCGCTATCGAGCGTGACTTCCCCAATCGAATTGATGAAATTATCCACCTGCGCCGCCTTATCCAGCTCTTCCTTTTCGAGACGCGCATACTGGCCTTCCGCAGCGGTGAGAATTTCATAATTCGTGACCTGTTCCTTCAGGGCGTCGCTCAGGGAATCATATTTCCTGCGCGCTTCGCGGATGGCTTCGCCCTTTTCGATGGTGATTTCGCCCAACGCATCGATGGCCTGCACCGTTTCCTGCAGCGCGGTCATTTCCCGCTGAGACAGCACCGTGAGGTTCAGCGCCGTCTGCGGCGGATCAATGATCTCGGCGGTGTTGTTGTACTTTACATGGCGGAAGTAGATGGTGATATCGGTGTCTTCCTCGCTCAGCGGATCCTGAGAGAAGCTGACGTACTTCGTGATATCGCGATCCAGACCATTCTTATAGTGCGCGACCACCTTCATGCCCTGCGGATCAAAGACCTCGCCCGCGCTATAGAGGCGCTTGGTGGGCAATTCGGTGACTTCGATGCCGCTGATCGTGCTGCCCAGCGCCATCATATAGCCCGAATCATTCTTGAAATAGATGGTGCCATATTCATCCACGATGGGGCTACTCAGCGCGAACTGGCGCTGTGCGCCGCGGGGCGTGAACAGATCCTCCGCCTCGGAAATGGGCGAGCCATCCTTGATGGACAGAAGCTGGTTCTGGCCGGGGCTATCGCAGATGATGCGCAGGGTTCCCGGCGAATAGTTTTCGAAGAAGTAGATATAGACCTTGCCCGTCTTTTCATAGGCGTTGGTGAGCAGACCGCTGGTTTGCGGATAGCCCTTGGTGGGGCAGGTGTAGGCGATGGACCAGGAGGCGAGATCGATGACCGCGATGCAGTGGCCCTCATACGCCTTGAACTGACCGACGCCCGAAACACCGATATAGGCGCGGCCATTGTAGACCACCGGCGTAGAGGTACTCATACCCTCGACGGGCTTATCATCGCTGCCGGTGCGCCCACCGCGCAGATCCAGCTTCTTGAGCGAATTATGATCGATATAGCCATCCGAATCGACGGCGACGGAATAGAAGTAGCCGCCCTTGGAGGTGAAATAGTAACGATCGGTCTGCTTATCATAGCAGATGGTGCAGCGGATATCCGCGCCGATGCCGGTGAGATAATCGATCACGCGGCCGGTTTTCGGATCCATGGAGAGCAGCCCTGCCGCCGAGCTGGTATAGCCCATTTCGCCATCATCGGTGCCGACCAGCAGAAACTTATCGCTGACATACGCGCCCGCCCAATAGAAGCCACCACGCTGGGTATACGTCCATACGGGCTTCTTGGCCTCGGTTGCCTTCGCGGGGTTTTCATCCGTGACAGACAGGCAGACCCAGTTGGCATTGGAGGTTTCGCTATTCCAGAAGCCGGTATAGATATAGCCGTTGCGATAGGTGATCGGCGAATTCGGCTGGCCGCCAAGCGGATCGGTATAAACCCACAGCGATTCCAGCGTATCGGCATTGAACGCCTGCACCATATTGGCCAGCGCGACGAAGATCATGCCATCGGCATAGGTCGGCGGCGTGATATTGAAGGTAGACGTGGTGACCATATCGCCGGTCTGGACGACCTCGCCCGTCACCGTATCGATTTTCAAAATGCAGGTATCCACGGTGCAGACCAGATAGTCACCCACCAGAATCGGCGAGCTGATCACGGGAGAACCGAGCGCCTCGCCCGCCTTATTCGCCCAGTAGAGCAGGGCGTCCTCCGAGGAGATGGGCGTGGACGTATCGGTGACGGCGTTGTTACTATCGTTTCCGCGGAAGTCGCCCCAGGAGGAGGGGATATCCTCGCGGATGGTTTCGTTCTTCTTCGCCTCCTGAAGCGTTATGGTCAGCTCCAGCTGATCCTGATCGGGCGAGATCGTGCCCTGCTGCATGACGTAGCCATAAGCAGTGGCGACATAGGTATAATCATAGCCCTGAATCAGATCATAGGTACCATCCGCATTGGGGGCAATCGCGCCGATGAGCGGATTTTTGAGCACAAAGGCGGCGTCCTCCGGCGCGAGGTGAAGCGCCAGCTTACAGATCTGCGGGCGCGCCAGACGCACCGTATAGCTGCCTGACATCACAGTGCCATCGCTCAGCGTGGATTCCAGCGCAATGGCAACCGTCTTTTCCTGCTCGGTAAAGGGAATATCCAGCGCATAGCTTCCATTCGCATCCGCCTGAAGCGCCTGACCATCCACGCTGACGCGCACCTTATCGCCGAGCTGGGTGGTCGTCAGGGCGAGGGTGAACTGCTGCACCTCTGCAGGGGCGAGCACGAAATAATCGGACCACGCGCCATCGAAGGCAGGCGAAAGCAGCATTACCGCACTGCCGGCAGAAACGGACAGGCTGCTCAGCGTGGGCATAATGCGCGCACGCACCACGAACTTCTGCTTCAGCGCCGCACCGTTGACTTCCGCAGCCGTTTCCAGCGTCAGCGTGTTTTCAGCAACGTATTTAGCGGAGCTGGCAGCAAAACTGTGGAGGGTAATCGCGCCATCCCTGTCCAGCTGGTAGGAGACTACATTCGACTGCGCTCCCAGCATGGTATAGGTGAGCGTGATATCATTAAGCTGAATATAATCCGCATTGGGATCCAGCCAGAGGTAGACGTTCCTGCGGGAGCTGATGTCCATGCCGCCATACAGGCCGCTGCAATCGTAGATATCCAGATCGTAGGTGAATACCTGGGTATCCTCCACGGTTTCGCAGCCCCGATACGCGAGGTTAAACTCGGCACTGTCGGAAACCTTATATTCCGTAAAGCGCAGATTCTCCACCAGCATCAGCGGCAGCACATGCACGGTGATCTGGGGCACTTCCACGCCCGGCGCAAAGGCGAGCGCCTGCACGGGTTTCAGCGTATAGAGGATCGGGGTTTCCGGATCGGTCAGATCCGCATCATCGGGGCGCGTCCACGCAATCGGAATGCGGGATTCTACGCCGTCCACCGTCGCCCATGCGTAGGCGGGCAGGTTTTCCGGCTCGCAATTATATGCGGTGGTCAGCTCCAGTGCGACACCATCATCCAGACGGATGGCGGTGATCTGCGGAAGCGAGGCTTCATCGCAGATGGTGAGGGTGAGGGTGACAAGCTGGGTGTTTTCACCGAGAGAAACGCCCTGGGGCAGATCGATCTCCGGCGAGAACACATAGGTTCCGGCGACATTGCAATCATAGCCCGCTTCACCCACCCAGCGCGCCGCGCAGGTGAAGTTGATTCCACCAGCAGTGACGATCACGGAGGGGGGCAGACCTTCCGGTTCGCTGCCGAGAACTGCGGAATAATCCGCGCTGACATGATCGGGCAGGCGCACGACGTCCGCCACGGCGGTGTTCTGCACGCCTTCGAAATCCAGATAGGGATAGCCGCCATGGTATTCCATGGAGAAATTGAGCAGGAAATGCCCCGCGCCCAGCATGCAGCTGCGCATGGCTGCCGCATCGAGGGGCGTGCCCGCCTTGGAATAGAGCGTCAGGGTATTCAAATAATAGCAGTTCTCCACCTCGTAAGCCGAGCCGACAAGCGGCCCCGAATCGGCGCCGCCGGCGGACACGCTGCCTACGTTGTAGCAGTTCGTCAGCTTCGCACCGCCGCCGGCCACACCGCCGACATAATTGTTGCCGACAACTCTGCCGAGGTTGTAGCTTGCGCTTGCGCCGCCCACCAGCTTGGAGAGCAGATTCTGGCTGATGCCCAGAACGCCGCCAACGCCATCGAAGCCCTTGACGTCGCCGGTATTATAGCACTGATCCACTGTGGCATAGCTGGCGACGCCACCGGTGCCCTTGCCGCTTGCGGTATCGTTGATGATGCTGCCATGATTGACGCAGCGCGTGACCTTGGCGGTATAGTTGCGTTCGCCACTGCCAATGCCGCCGACGAAGCTGCCGCAGGCGCTGACGTCGCCATAGTTGGCGCAATCGCTGACGTTGCCAGTAAAACGACCGACAATGCCGCCGACCCAGTTGGTGACTACATTCCCGGATGCACTGTACTGAACCTTTCCATAGTTCGTAAGATTGGCACCGGAACCATAACCGATGACACCGCCAATGCTCTCGCTGGCATAGCGATTGTTGCTGAAAACGCCGCTGGCGGTGACCGTACCGTAGTTTACGCAGTTCTTTGCCCCGGACGAGCGACCGAAGACGCCGCCAACTTCTTTGGAAATGGCAAAGACATCCGCGGTATTTTTGCAGTTGCTGGGCCGATGGGTATAACCCGCAACGCCGCCCACATCCTGATAGCCGGAAACCATGCCGCTGTTGGCGCAGTTTTCAACAGTTCCATCGCACCTTCCCACAACGCCGCCGATGTACCCGCCCTTATATTCGCCTGTCTCCGCCGACGTATAGATGCTTCCCGAATTGGTGCAGCTCTCAATGCGCGCCGTTTTGGCAGAAATATAGCCTGCCACGCCGCCGACATAATCGCCGGTGGCAACGACAGAGCAGCTGTTGTGCAGATCGGTCAGCGAGGCTTCGCCCGCAGCGACGACGCCCGCGACATAGCTGCCATCGACCTCGACGCTGCCGGATACGCTGAAATGGGCGATCACGGCGTCGGCGGAGGCATAGCCGAACAGCGCCTGATAATCGCCCTGAGCATCGATATAAAGCCCGGAAATGGCATGACCCTGACCATCGAAGCTGCCGGCAAAGGGCGCATCCTTGCTGCCGATGGGCGTCCAGATAAAATCGGACAGGCTGATATCCGCGGTGAGCACAGCGCTGGCCGCGGCATTCTGATCCACATTTTCGAGAGTGCCGTTGACGAGACCGGCAAACCACTTCAGTTCGCCGCCTGTGGAAATCTGATACACGCCATCCGCCTGCTGCGGCTGGCCTTCCTCGCCAGAGGCGGGCGTTTCACTGCGCATGGCCGCGTTCAGCCGATCCGCGCCGAGCTGCGCTTCTTCTTCCGAGAGCGCGAGATAGCCGGAGAGCAGCTGATTGTAAATCTCCGTGGCCTGTTCATTGGCGCGGGCTTCGCCGCTTTCCAAATATTCCGCCATGCTCTGAATCAGCTGGAGGCGGGAATCCGTGATCTGCATGCCCTGATCCGAGATCATGACATAGGTGACGTCGCTCGCCGGGCGCGCGAGGGAGCCCGCGCCCTCTTCCGTAAACGTGGCATAATCGGCGGAAATGCCATCCACTTCCATGATGACGCCATCGGAGAGATCATAGAGCTTATGACCATTCAGATGCGAAAGGGCAGAAAGAATGGTATCGCCCGACGCATAGCGGACAAGCACGGGCGCGATCAGCAGCTGACCGTTTCCCTGCACCGTAAAATAAAAGCTGCCGCTGCCCGACGCACCCGCGGGCGCGCCTGCCGCGAGCAGAGAAGTCTCTTCCCCATTTGATACGCCGAAGGGTTCGCCATCGGTTTCTTCGATTTCATCGGGCGCGGGCGTTTCCACGGGAAGCTCCGCCGTGGGGGCGGGAAGCACCTCTTCCCACACCTCTGCGCACGCCCTCGAAACATAAACAGAAACGCTGTTCTGCGCAAGGTCGAGCGCCTCGACACACAGAACAGCATCCGTTTCACCCAGAATAATATAGCTATCGCCGACACATGCCTCTACCGCAGGCTGCGTCAGCTCCATATCAAAATAAAACCAGGTATCCTCCGCCAGAATTCTGGCATAGCGCCGAACGGAAACAGAGCCGCTCTCCGCTTCGAGCTGCGGCGCGCTTTCCGCGATCTGTCCCGAATCCGTTTCCGGCGGCTGAACCGCGCCGTCCACTGCGGCAAGCGCCGCTTCGACTTCTTCTTCGGACTGGAAGATCTCTACTTCCGGATCCGATAGCGGCATTTCTTCTGCAGGCGGCAATACGGCAGTTTCCGCAAAACCGCTCGCCAACAGAGCCAGCATCAGCATCATAGCCAGTGCGGCGCGAAGCGTTCTCTGCAAATTATTCATGTGAATACTCCCCCTATAAACGGGGAAAAGAGAACCGTGCTATCGGCATGCCGCATACGAGACGTTTCCATGCTAAAAAACAGTCCTCGCCCGCGGCGGAACAGAATCCATATGTATGCTCCAACAGCCGTCACTTTCCCCGAAAATGAGCTATTATGCAAGGCAGGTCTTCTGGCTCGGGTTCATCCTATTCGCGCGTTCTTCTCGACCCTTCGGCCAATGAACCGGCTGCGCTTTCGTCGCCCTTACAGCAATCGGGTATTGCCGCGGTTTTTCACCGCATTCCCTTTTCACCGGCCGCACATGCGCGCGACCGACACCCTACATTCCAAGCTCTTCCATTATACCGCAATTATAAAAGGAAGGCAAGACGGCGCTCTTCTCTTAAAGTTGAATTTTAATTAACAATTATATGTTGCGGTGCATTCGCGATTGACACCGACGCAAGCGCTGGCTTATAATGGCGATAGATTTATATATTGCTTTGCAGTGGGCGCATTTTGCGCCATAATAGGGAATTCGGTGAAAATCCGGGACAGCCCTCCGCTGCTGTAATGGGGACGTCTGCGCCAAATGTCACTGAGCAATCGGGAAGACCGCGCGGGCGGATGAACCTGAGTCAGAAGACCTGCTGCATGGTATATCTGTTTTTTTCGGCGGGAAGAAGGCACGAGAATTCTTTTTACATACAAAGAAGAATGTTTCGCTGGCTGCTTTTCGCAGCCAGCTTTTTTCGGATCTGAATTTCCCTATGAGCATTATTTTGCAGGCGTGCAAGGAGGAATCCCATGTCGAGGCGTCCCCTATTTGAAAAACTGATCGCGCTTACGCTGGTTTTGGCCATCGTCGGCGGCTTATGGTATTTCCTTGCCGCCAACCGCGCGCAGCTGAACGGCGAGCCCTTTGAAGCGCGCGACGAGAACAGTTCGCGCATGTTTCAGGATGAGCCGCTTACCCTGAACGTTGACAACCCGAACATCGCGCCGGAGGATGCGCAAAACAGCACGGAACCTGAACCATCCGCCACGCCCGAACCGACGGAGCAGCCCGCGGAAACGCTGGCGCCGCTGATCACGCCGAAGCCCGCGGAGCAGACCGCCGCGCCGGACACGGAAACGCAGCCGGATGCTATTTCGCCCACGGGCAGCGGCGGCGAAATCAGCCCGCTGGTCACGCCCCGATACGACGAGACTGCCAACGAGGGCAAGGGCGATAATACGCAGGCGACGCAGAAGGTATACTTTACGACCAATATCATCAACGGCGCGACGCTGCCCTACCGCGAGCTGAGCGTGCAGATCACGCACAAGCTGAGCTATCTGATCGTGCGTGATACGCGCGTGGAGCTGAACGGCAGTGAGATTCAGTTCAACGGAAATCTGCTGCTGAACGAGGGCAAGAACACCATTCGGATCACCGTGACCTACGAGGGCGCCGAGGGACACCAGATTGAGGTTTCCAAGACGTACACGGTGTATGTGGAGCTGGAGAAGCTGGTGATCACCACCGATCTGCGGGATATGACCATCAACCAGCGCAGCTTTGACTTTACCGCCTATGCCTCCATCGGCAGCCGGCCGGCGCAGCTGACCGTAGTGGTGAACGGAACGGAGATTTCCGCATCTGGCAACCATTACAAGACGACGCTCTACGAGGGCGACAACGGAATTCTGCTGTACGCCAGCGAGGACGGCCAGCAGGAGCAGATGCAGTTCAACATCCGCGTGGAGCTGCCGGAGGGCATGGAGATCACCACCGACCTTTACGACCACGAGGTGGACGATCCGGAGTTCCGCTTCTACGCCGCGCTTTCGGGCGGCACCGGGCGCGCCACGCTGACGGTGGTTTCCAACGGTGAAACGCTGATCGGATCGGGCGGCGATTACAGCTGCACGCTCGCGCGCGGCAACAACGTAATCCGCCTGAAGGCGAGAGACGTGGACGGCGCGGAATACACGCAGACCTACACCATCGCCTATCACCGGTACATCGTTATGAACGCGGAGGACGCGGACGAGACGATGCCGACGATCTACACCAATATATACGACGGAATGGAGATTACGGGCAATCGTTTTACGCTGCAGGTGCGCGGCTCGGACGGCAACGGCGAGCGCCTCTACGGCGACCACCTGGCGGTGCAGCTGAACGGCACGACGCTGGAGGATCGCGGCGAGGACGGCAGCGTAACCTACTACGAGCTGAACCTGAGCGGCGGCTCCAATCATGTGGAGATACTGGTGTGGGACTACGAAGATCGCTACACGTTCTATCGCTTCACCCTCAACTGCAAAGAGGTGCCTGAGGGCGAACGCATCGGCTCCGTGACGGTGAGCGTGGAGGCCAGCACCGTTGGACTCAGCTACCTGATCCCGCCGATGACCGTGGACATCTATCAGGGACAGAATCTGGTGGTGCCCGTCGCCACGGCGCTGGAGGAAAACGGATTCAAATACCAGTACAGCGGCACGCTGACCGACGGATTCTATCTGGCACATCTGATCAAGGACGGCATCACCAGCGGCTATTCCATTCCGCCGGATCTTGCCGCCGCCATCGACGAGGACGGGCTGATGTGGCTGAACGTATACCACGAAAACAGCCTTGGCGAGTTTGACTTTACGCAGGGTTCCGGATGGATGTATTCGGTGAACGGACAGTATGTCGGAAGAAGCATGTCCGAGGTGTTCCCGCAGGACGGCGACGTGGTGCGGCTGCGCTACACGCTGGCCTACGGCAAGGACGTCGGTCTCGGAATGGACGGAGAAAACTATTACAAGGAATGGTGAGCGCGCTTGCCGCGGCACAGAAAGGGTTGGATATAAATGAACGCACAGGCTGAAAGAATTCTGAACGAAGTTGACAAGGTTATCGTCGGCAAGGACGACGTCATCGCGCGCACGCTGATGGCGATCCTATCCCGCGGACACATTCTGCTGGAGGACGTGCCGGGCGTGGGCAAGACCACGCTGGCGCTGGCGTTCAGCCGCGCGATGGGCATCGACTACCGGCGCATTCAGTTTACCTCTGACATGGTGCCCTCCGACATCATCGGCTTTTCCGTATACGACAAGGCGAGCGGCGCGCTCCAATATAAGCCGGGCGCGGTGATGTGCAACCTGCTGCTGGCGGACGAAATCAACCGCACGTCCAGCAAGACGCAATCGGCGCTGCTGGAGGTGATGGAGGAACGACAGGTGACCATCGACGGCGTGACGCACCCCGTACCCGATCCATTCACGGTCATCGCGACGCAGAACCCGGTGGGCACGGCGGGCACGCAGCTGCTGCCGCAGGCGCAGCTCGACCGATTCATGATCCGTATGCAGATTGGCCGCCCGGACTTTGCCAGCCTGGTGAACATTCTGACCGACCGCCGCTCCAGCAACCCACTGGACAGCGTGGAGCGCGTGACCGACGCTGACGGCATCCGCGAGATGCAGAAGAACGTATCCGAGGTGGGCGCGGATCGCGCCATCGTGGAATACATTTCCCATCTCTCCGAAGCGACGCATGAGCACGCGGCGGTGCTGCTGGGCGTCAGCCCGCGCGGATCTCTGGCCGTGTTGAAAATGGCGCAGGCGCGCGCCTATGTTCAGGGACGCGATTTTGTGATTCCTGAGGATGTGATGGACGTATTCGGCGACGTATGCGGGCACAGACTGGTGCTGCAGGCGAAATCCCGAATGGAGAATATCACGCCGGAAACCGTTGTTCGCGACGTACTCGACAAGGTGCCGACGCCTATGGCAGGTGATTAAGAGATGCGCTCGAAACGCCTGACCACCCTGACGGCGCTGCTGGCCGTATTGATCTGCTGGATATTGACGAAGCGCAATCTGTACGCGGCGCTGCTGCTGAGCATGGCGGCGGCAGCCGTGCTTTCGCTGATATTGCTGCTATGCGCCGCGGCGAAGCCACGAATCTACATTGAAGCGCCGGAGACCTGTGCGAAGAACCGCGCGTTTACCGTGCATATTCAGATTCGCGGCAGAGCTTTTATCGGCGCGATGCGCTTGCGCGCGCGGGGGCGCGTACTGAACCTGCTGACGGGAGAGGAACAGAAGCTGGACGGACTTGAAGCCTCCGCCTGCCGCGGCGGCGCGGAGATCGCCTTTCAGGCCGTCAGTCCCAGCTGCGGCAAGCTGCGCATCGAGATTGAGCAGCTGCGAATCGTGGATCCAATCGGCCTGTTTTCCAAAAAGATGCGGTTCTATGCGGACGGCGCTTCGCTGATTCTCCCGGAGACATTTCCCGTGGACGTCGAGCTGCGCACGCCCGACCTTCCCGATATTGAAAGCGACCGCTATTCGCCGGTGCGCGCCGGAGACGATCCGAGCGAGCTGTTCGGACTGCGCGATTACCACGAGGGCGATCCGCTGCGCAGCATTCACTGGAAGCTGAGCGAAAAGTACGACCGCATGGTGGTGCGCGAGGCTTCGCTGCCGGTGGCGCATTCCGTTATGCTGATGCTGGACAACTGCCCCACGGAGGACGTGCTTCCCACGGCGGCCGCCGCTGCCTGCGAGGCGCTGATCAGCGTTTCGCAATCGTTGGCAGATCAATCGATTTCGCACCAGATTGCATGGGTGGACCGCGAAACGGAGCTGATCGTGGTCAATACGATTGCATCGGTGGATGATCTGTACGCCTGTCAGGGACTGCTGCTCTCCGCGCGGATCATGCGCGATGAAAGCGGCATGGTGGCGCGCATGCTGGAGCAGGAGCAGCTGGAGTACAGCCACATGCTGATCTTTGCCGCGCAGGAGCCGAAGGGCTTTGGCGCGCTTCCCGGAAATACGACGCTGCTGTTGCCGGAGGCGAACCCCGCGCACGGCCTCAGCTGTCTTAAAGAGGGGCTTACGCAATTACTGATCTGAGGTACCGGATTATATGAATACGCTTCAAATTCTTCCAATGGAAAATCCGCGCGGAGGATCGCGTTCCTCCGCTGCCGCCGCACTGGCTGCCGCGCTGCTGTTTACCGGCATGAGCGGCTGCCTGTTCGGTATTTTTGGAGCGGCGCAGCTTCTATGGGTGATTGCAGCCGGGCTGATTACGATTCTTCTGTGCTGCCTGCTCGGCAGGGCGCGCTACGGTCATGCCGCGCTGCTGGGCGCGGTACTCGTTGGCTTTGCCGTATGCATGCTCTTTTTCGATCTGGGCGGCGGACTGTGCGCCATGCTGAACCGCATTTCCGATACGATTGGGGCGCGGCTGGCGCGAAATATGATACGCCTTTCCGAAAACGAGGCCGCGCTGCCCATGGCGGAGGTGTTTGCCGCCGTGCTGATCGCGCTGGCCTGCGTATGGATCGTGCAGAGCGAGAGCGCGTTCATCGCATGGGTGATCGGCGCGATTCTGCTGGCGCTTGAAATCTGTCTAAATCTTTCGGGCGATGAAATCTGGATTTGCGTTTATCTGCTCGCGCTATTGCAGCTGCGGCTTCCCGCGAACGGCGACAGCCGGTTCGCCGGCGTGCGGCTGCTGGCGTGGCTCAGCATGCTCGCAGTGTGCGGCGCGGTGCTTTTCGGCGGCGCAATGCTGCTGAAGGATCGGGATTTTCCGATCATCGACACGCTGAACGAAAAGGTTGCCGAAACCGTGGAGGACGTTCGCTACGGCGAAAAGACCTCCTCTCGACTGCCTGAGGGCAAGTTTTCTGGCCTCGGCAGCATGATTGAAACCGGCCAGCCGATGCTGGAGGTTACGATGAGCGAGCCGGAATCGCTGTATCTGCGCGGCTTCGTCGGATCGGAATACACCTCCAGCGGCTGGAATGAGGCCGATCCCGCTTCGCTTTCAGACGGCGCGGCGCTGTTTTACCGGCTGCACCAGAACGGATTTTACGGAACTACGCAGATTGCGAGCGCCGCTTCTGCGTTGGACGCAGAAACGGCCGCCGAAGAGCCGATCACGCTGCGTATACAACATAGCGGCGAGCCCGCCAAATATATTTACGCCCCCTACGAGCTGACTGACGCGCAGGGACTGCTCAGCCCGGACGAGATCGGCGATATTCGGCTGCGCTACGACGGCTTTCAGGGACTGGACGCCTATACGCTGAGTTCGAAAACCAATCAGGTGAAGCGCTACGCCTCGCTTTCAAAACTGCTGAAGGAAGCGGACGCGGGGCAGCCCGACGAAGCGCTGAACAATTATCTGATCTGCGAGAGCTACTACAACAGCTACGTCTATTCGCACTTTCTGGACTTGCCTGAGGAAACCCGCGCACTGATGCACGACATCTGGGGCGATGTTTCCTTTGACGGCGGTACGCACTTGGGCTATGCCGAGGCCAAGCAGAGCATCCTTGAGTGGCTGGGTGAAAATGTGGATTACGGCGAGAGCATCTCCACAAAAAGATCCGAGAGCGATTTTCTGAAGGACTTTCTGACGGCTTCCAAGCGCGGCTACGACGTGCATTACGCGACGGCCGCGGTGGCTATGATGCGCTATTTCGGCATTCCTGCGCGCTATGTGGAGGGCTATCTGATTACGCCCGAACAGGCGGCGGAGGCGCAGAGCGGAGAGGCGTTTACGCTGACCGAAGAAGCCGCTCACGCATGGGCAGAAATCTATCAGGACGGCATCGGATGGATCCCCTTTGAGGTAACGCCGAAGTACATGAACCTGATGGAGCAGGAGGACGCGCTTTCCGGAACTGGCGCGGACAACGCGCAGAACCAGACCACGCCGCCGGATTCGCCGCCGGAGAACAGTCTGGACATGACGGAGGACATCCACGAGGATCCTGAAGAGGACGACGAGGAACAGCAGCACGATTTCTTTACCCCCATCGTGCGCTGGATCGCCACGATTTCCGCTTTCCTGCTGCTTTTGATCCTGCTGGTGCATTTGCTGCGCATCTGTGCAAAGCAAATACGCAGGCGGCGCTCGCTGCGGCTCGCCGACCGGCGGCAGGCGCTGAAGAACCTCTACGCGGAGCTGCACCGGCTGATGCGGCTGATCTACCGCTGGCCGGACTGCGTTATCCCGTCCAACTTTGTGGAAACGGTGCGCAGCGACCTCAGCGATGATATGGCGATCAAGTATCAGGAGATTCTGAACATCTGCCAGACGGCCGCGTTCTCGGAGCATGCCGTTTCGGAGGCGGAATATCAGGAAACCTATTATTTCACCAAGCAGACGCGCAGGCTGATGAAGAAGCGCGTGGGCACGATGCGGAAGCTGAAGCTGTTCTGGAAGGGACAGCTGTAAGCGACAAAGCGCAGGCACGAAGACTTGATACATACCAGTGCTTTTCGAAGCGCGGAAAGGAAACCGAGGAGGGAAAACCGATGGGCTGCAGCGAACATGCGAAAAGACAGAGGCAACGCGAACTGCAGTGGCAGAAGACGAAGGCCACGCCCTGGCGTCCCGGCATGCCCCTGACGCCTGAGGAAGAGCGGCTGCTTCAACCCCTGCTGGAAACGGCAAAGACGCTGGGCAAAACGCCCACTTACAAGGAAGTTCCTGAAGCATGGAGAATCAAGGCGCATTTCAGAACATGGAATCTGGCGATTCAGGCGGCGGGGCTTCCATCGTTGAACAGCGCGGAACAGGTGCAGGCGCGTTCGTTGGCATGCGAGCAGGAAAAGTGTGAAAAAGCGCTGGTCTTTGCCCAAGCACAGGGCTTCAGCGCCGCGATCATCAACACAAAGGACATCGTGTTTGATTCCGGCTTTCGCAATTATTGCGTGCAGAACTTGTGCGGCCAGTACGGCGTGAACCATTCCTGCCCGCCAAACTGCGGCAGTTTTGCCTCGATGCAGCGCATCGTGACCGGCTATCGCAAGGCGCTGGTCGTACAGAGTCAGTGGGAGCTGACCGACTGGAACGATTTTGACACGATTAATCAAGCTCAGCAGGCGCATACGGTCGCGATGCTGCGCATCGTAGACTGTATGCACCGTATCCAGTCCCGCGGCAGAATGTGCGGCGTGGGCTCCTGCAACCTGTGCGAGGTCTGCACACGAACGACGGGCGAGCCCTGCCGCCACCCGGACAGAATGTTCTCCTGCCTCTCGGCCTATTGCATCAACGTGCAGAAGCTGGCGGAAACCGCAGGGATGCGCTATGTCTGGGGCAGCACGCAGCTTTTCCTATACGGCATGATCCTGATCGGCGGAAGATCGAAGAAATAGAGGGAAACCGATGATGAACAAATATGAGATGATCCAGCTGGCGATGGATGAGGGATTCAGCGCCGCGGCACTGATCGGCATGGACAAGGTGGTTTTTGATCCGGTATTTCGCCCGTTTTGCGAAGAAAACCTTTGCGGGCAATACGGTGCGAACTATTCCTGCCCGCCCGATTGCGGAACGCCGGAGGAAATGGAGCGCCGCCTTTCAGTATATAAGGATGCGCTGGTGTTCCAGAGCAAATGGAATATCACCGATTATTCCGACCGGCAGGCAATCAAGGCCGCGAAGCGAGAACACAATCAGGGAATGCTTCGCGTGATCGCGCGGCTGAAGCAGGAGGGCTATCGCGGCGCGATGGCGGGCGCGAGCTGCTGCAATCTGTGCGAGCGCTGCGCCATATTGGACGGCGAACCCTGCCGCGATGATGAGTGGCGATTTTCTTGCCTGTCTGCTTACTGCATCTATGTCAAAAAGCTGACGGAAGCCTGCAATATGGAGTACACCTGCAGCGATGGAAGTTTGGCTCTGTTTGGAATGTATGCGTTTTAGGAGAGCATCACAGAATCTGGATTTTAAAATGCAATCGTTCAGAAAAAACAGTGCAGTGAAATCCGGGGGGCTTTTTTTCACCGGCGTTGCGGTACAGGACGAGTGCGTATCGATTTTTTGACGTGTTTCAACAACCTTACGAAAACCGACGGGGAGGAAATCTCTTTGAACAAACGAAAACGGCGGATTGCGAATATCATCATGGTCGCGGTCATTCTGCTCGTCGCGGCGGCAGGTCTGTTTGCCGTGGGCAGCGTGCGCGGCTGGTTCGGCGGCCGGCAGGACGCGGCGACGCTTTGCGACGTGCGCGGCGTGGTCAACCTCACGCGCGGCGGCGTGGCGTATCCGGTGGAGGAGGAAACGGCGCTGCGCGCGGGCGACGCGCTGGCCTGCGATACGGGGGCGACGGCGCTGATCCGGTTGAGCGTCGGCACGCTCTCTCTGGGTGGCGGCGCGGAGGTCGAGATCCTGTCGCCCGAGGCGGGCGCATTCAGGGCGGAAGTTGCCTCCGGCGAGGTGTTTGTGAACGCGCGCGGCGCGCTGGAGCTGGATTTTGCCGAAAAGGAGATCGCCTTTGAGGATGCGGCGGCGCTGCTTTCCGTGCGCGGCAGCGCGCAGACGCTGACGGTGCTGGATGGCAGCGTGGCGGACACGCCCGCGGGTCAGGCCGTGTACTGGGTCGGCCGGGACGAGAGCACGGGCGAGGTGAACGTGCAGGCGCTCAACGATTTTGCCATTGCGCAGATTCACGCTGCAAATCAGAGCCGCGCGCTCTGCGTGACGGATGCAGAGCTGGACGCGCTCGAGCAGGAGCGTGCGGCGGCCATCGGCAGTCAGCTCGTCTCCGGCGACGGCGACGGCCTTACCTGTACCATCGCCATTTATTGCGATACCATCCTGAATAACTGGGATAATCTGGACACCGCCAAAGCCAGCTATGTGCCGGATAACGGCGTAATTCTTGCCCCCACGCAGGTGGAATTCGAATCGGGTGAGACGGTGTTCGACGTGCTCAAGCGCGTGTGCGACGCCTATGATATCCAAATTGAATACAGCTGGACGCCCATGTACGACAGCTACTATATTGAAGGCATTCATCAGCTCTACGAGTTCGATTGCGGGCCGCAGTCCGGTTGGATGTACAAGGTGAACGAATGGTTCCCGAATTACGGTTGCTCTGAATACAAGCTGACCGGCGGCGAATCCATCGTCTGGTGCTACACCTGTGTGGGCCTGGGCGAAGACGTGGGCGGCGGAACCTTTTAATATTAATATGAAAGAACTACAATGAAGGAAACATACTTTGCCAAGCTGCACCCCGCGGTGTGCTTTGCGTTTTTCATGGCCGCGATTTGCATGGCGGTGCTGGTGCAGCACCCCGCGTATCTGGCGGCGAGCCTGCTGGGCGCGCTGTGCCTGAATATCAGCCTGACAGGCGGCCGGGCGCTGAAGCGCTTTGTGCGGCTGCTGCCGTTCTGGGCGCTGCTTTCGGTCATCAATCCGTTGCTGAACACGCGAGGAGCGCGAGTGATCTTTAATTGCTTTGGCCGCCCCTATACGCTGGAAGCGCTGTGCTATGGCATGGTGCTGGCCGGCATGTTCGTTGCGATGCTTCAATGGTTTT
Organism: uncultured Clostridia bacterium; assembly: GCA_934670175.1. Classification (GTDB taxonomy): domain Bacteria; phylum Bacillota; class Clostridia; order Christensenellales; family Aristaeellaceae; genus SFTH01. The sequence goes on from CAKUOX010000001.1 coordinate 34,093, forward strand.
CGGCCTACAATGCGGTGATGACCGAGGACAAGTTTTCCTATCTGTTCGCCGCGCTTGCGCCGTCCACGGCGCTGCTGCTCACCACGGTGTTCAGAATGCTTCCGAGTTTGACGCGGCAGGCGAAGCAAATTTCGGGCGCGCGCCGCTGTATCGGCATGGGCGGACAGGGTGATGCGCGCGAAAAACTGGCGAGCGGTATGGCTGTGCTCTCTGTGCTGACCACATGGGCGCTGGAGGGCAGCGTCGTGACGGCGGACAGCATGAACAGCCGCGGCTACGGGGTGGGAAAGCGCAGCTGCTTCCACAGCTATTCATTCAAAATGGGGGATGCGCTCGTATCGGCGGCCTCCGCGCTGCTGCTCGCATTGGCGGTTTTCGCGCTCGCGGGGGGCGGCGGATCGGCGGAATACACGCCCGCAATGGCCGTTGCGCCCATGGTGGGCAAAAATTTCTGGGGGTTAATGGCGTATGCGCTGTTTTTGCTCACGCCCACCCTGTTGAATCTGAAAGAGGATGTACAATGGCACATTTCGAGATCAGGAATCTGAGCTTCAGCCACGCGGGCGCGAAGGACCGGCAGAGCCTTTCGGACGTGAGCCTCACAGTAAATCGCGGCGAATATCTGGTCGTCTGCGGGCGTAGCGGCAGCGGCAAGACTACGCTGCTGCGGCATCTGAAGACCGTGCTCACACCCGCGGGCAAGCGCAGCGGCGAAATTCTGTTCGGCGGCATTCCGCTTGAGCAGGTTTCCCAGCGCGATCAGGCGGCAAAGATTGGCTATGTGATGCAGAATCCGGATGAACAGATCGTGACCGACAAGGTGTGGCACGAGCTGGCCTTCGGGCTGGAGAGCCTGGGCTGCGACCAGAAAACCATGCGCCTGCGCGTGGCGGAAATGGCCTGCTATTTTGGCATTCAGGACTGGTTTCACCGCGACGTGGCAAACCTGTCGGGCGGCCAGAAGCAGCTGCTGAATCTGGCGTCGATCATGGCGATGCAGCCGGAGGTGCTGATTCTGGATGAACCTACCAGCCAGCTCGATCCCATCGCGGCCTCGGATTTTCTCAATACTGTGCGCAAAATCAATCTTGAACTGGGCACCACCGTGATCATCACGGAGCATCGCCTGGAGGATATTCTGCCCTATGCCGACCGCACCGTGGTGCTGGATGCGGGGCAAATCATTGCCAATGGCACGCCGCGGGAGGTTTGCGACGCGCTGCATGCGCAGAATAATCCCATGTTTTCGGCAATGCCCACGCCCGTGCGCGCGTTCTACGGTGCGGGCGCGGCGGGTGAATGCCCGTTGACGGTGCGCGAGGGGCGCGCGTGGTTGACGCAGACCTTTGCCAATCGTCCGCTGCGCGCGTGCGAGCCGGAACCGGAAGCACCGTTGGGCGAGGAAATCGACGCGGCGATCTCGATGAAGGAGGTCTGGTTCCGTTACGAAAAGGACAGCCCGGATATACTGCGCGGCGTGAACCTGAGCGTGCCGCGGGGCCAGCTGTTTGCCGTCGTGGGCGGCAACGGCGCCGGCAAATCTACGATGCTGAAGGCCGTCTGCGGTACTTGCAGGGCATATCGCGGCAAGGTGCTGATCGACGGCAGACCGCTGAATAAGTATAAAAACGCAGAGCTGTTCCACGGAAAGCTTGCAATGCTGCCGCAGGATCCCAAGAGTCTGTTCGTGAAAAAAACGGTGCGCGAGGAGCTGGCGGAAATGAGCGGCGACGCGTCGGAAATCGAACGCGTTTCTGGACTGTGCCAAATTGAACCGTTCATGGGCAGCCACCCCTACGACCTGTCCGGTGGCGAGCAGCAGCGCGCAGCGCTGGCCAAGGTGTTGCTGACGGAGCCGGCCATCCTGCTGCTGGACGAGCCCACCAAGGGTATCGACAGCTTTTTCAAACAGACCTTCGCCGAAATCCTGAAGCAGCTAAAGGCGCAGGGCATCACCATCGTGATGGTTTCGCACGATGTGGAATTTTGCGCGCGCTACGCCGATCTGGTGGGCATGTTCTTTGACGGCCAGCTGCTGACTGTGGACACGCCGCGCCGCTTCTTCGGTCAGAACAGCTTCTACACCTCCGCCGCCAACCGCATGAGCCGCTGCGTGTTCAAAAACGCGGTTTCCTGCGAGGACGTGATCGAGCTCTACCGGAAAAACATGGAGGACGCATAAATGAAGAAATCCACCATTGCGACGCTGATCGTATTCCTTGTGCTGATTCCGGCGACGCTGTTGCTGGGTAGAAGCCTGTCTGGGCGCAGCTATTATATCACCAGTACGCTGGTGATTGTAGAAATTCTGGTTCCGTTCATCATGGCCTTCGAGGGCAGAAAGCCGCAGGCACGCGAGCTGGTTGTTATTGCCGTGATGTGCGCCATCGCCGTGGCGGCGCGCGCAGCTATACCGCTGCCGCACTTCAAACCGATGTTTGCCATCATTATCATTTCCGGCTTCGCCTTCGGCCCGGAAACAGGCTTTCTGGTGGGGGCGGTCAGCGCGTTTGCCAGCAATTTTTTCTATGGCCAGGGCGCGTATACGCCGTGGCAAATGATGGCCTACGGCTCTGCCGGATTGGTGGCGGGCCTGTTTTTTCAGCGGGGTTGGCTCAAACGCGGAAGACTGCAGATGGCTATATTCGGCGCGGCCTGCGTGCTGCTGATTGTCGGCCCGCTGCTGGATACCTGCTCGGTGTTTCTGACGCTCACTGAAATCACGCCGAAGACCGCGTGGCCGCTGTATTTGTCGGGCCTGCCGGTAAATGCCAGCCAGGCGGCGTGTACCTTCATTACGATACTGCTGCTGGGCGAGCCGTTGCTGGAAAAACTGGATCGGGTCAAGCTGAAATTTGGACTTACGGAGTAAATAACATGGGTTTTCTGGCCTGCCATCCTGCAATCAATTTCATTTATTTTGCGTGCGTGATTGCCGCGGCGCTGCTGATTCGGCATCCGGCGTATCTGGCCATATCGCTCGTTTGCGCGTTTGCTTACGCAGTCAAGCTGAAGCGGGCGCGTGGCGCGGCGTTTGGGCTATGCCTGCTGCCCTGTGCGCTTGCCTTTGCGCTGTGGTACGCCAGCTATCATCATTTCGGTGTCACGGTGCTTCGCCAGAATTTTGTGCAGAACAATATCACGCTGGAATCGCTGGCCTGTGGGCTGGCAATCGGCGTTGCGGCGGCGGCAGCCATGCTGTGGCTTTCCTGCGTGCACGCGGTGCTGACCGCCGATAAGGTGGTCTATCTGTTTGGACGGGTCAGCCCGCGGCTCTCGCTGTTCCTGGCAATTCTTCTAAGAATGGTTCCGCGCATCGGCCGTCAGGCACGCAAGATTAACACTGCCCGCCGCGGTATCGGCCGGGGTGCAAATCAGGGGAATGCCTTTCAGCGCCTGCGTAATGCGCTGAAAATCTTTTCCATACTGATTACATGGACGATTGAAATGCTGACTGGCGCATCGGAGTCCATGCGTAGCCGTGGCAGCAGCTTGCGCGGTCGAACCGCATTTTCCATTTATCGCTTCGATAATCGCGATCGCGCGTATGTGATTGCATTGTTTGCGCTGATGACGGTGCTTGGCATGAGCGTTTTGCTGCGGCAGGGCTACGTGCGCTATGCGCCCGCCATTCGCTTGCCGCGCGTCACGCCGATGTCGTATGCCTTTTATCTGGCCTACGCGTTGCTTTGCCTGATGCCGCTGCTGCTTGATGTATTTACTGAGTGGCGCTTCCGCCGCGCGAGGGGAAGAGTGTTTTAATCCCATATGAGCAAAACCGATAATACCTTATCCAATGCCAATACTACGCCTGTCAGTTATCCTGACCGCATTCCATCATAACTCATTCTGGTAAATAATGCCTTTCTGATCAAAAAGGATGTCTTTGGCAAACTGCCGTAACTCAATTAAAAATGATCGAAAGCCGTAACATGGCGGCGAGTCCTATATATATCACAGCCAGTGAGGTCACGCAGCATTGTGTGCTACTGTCTGCGCTTGTATCAGCTGATTTTGGCCATAGCGACGGTTACAAATAATCGCACCACAGCCGTTAATAAATAGTTAAATCTCTGTGCTTTTTACCTTTGGATCATTGATGACCAGAGGTGGAATTATCATCTATCTATCTATGACATTTTGCAAGTCATGACATAAATCATGACACAAGCTTTGAAAAATGCCGTGTTTTCAGGGGTTTTAGAGCCCCATCAAAGTAGTTCAAGTCCTGTTTCCCGCACCAGCTAAAAGCCTTGAAAGCATTGAGTTTTCAGGGCTTTTTCTTTGTCTATTTGCCCTGATTACCCTTTATTTTACCCTTTACAGCATTGCATACCCTTTAACGGTGCAAGCGTAACGGGATTGAATTCAATGTCAGTACCCTTTATTTTTCAATCAGGCGTTGGGTATCGCCTTGATGAACGCCTGCATTCTGTCTGCACTGGCGCGTTTCATTGTGTCGGTAACGTGTCCGTATTGGTCGAGCGTAAATGCCGCTGTATGGTGTCCGAGGTTTTCTTGTACTGTCTTAACGTCATCCCCTGACCGCAGGGAATTGACGGCGTAGGTGTGGCGCAGGTCATGAAACCGCAGGTTCTCAATTCCAGAATCACGCAATGCTTTCTGCATCAACTTCCAGACCCCGCTTTGTGTCAGATGCCCGCCTGTGTCATTCGTGAACACAAGGTTCGGAAATCCGCCATCGTCCCATGCTACCCCGGCAATCAACCGTTGCTGCATCTGTTGGATGCGGTGTTCCTTCAAAAGTTGCATGACATACGGCGCAGGGGTGATTGTGCGCGGCTTGTCATTTTTCAGTGTTCCAAAGGCGTATTTCTGACCCTTCATGCGTGGGGGTGTCAACTGCTTGCAGATATACAGCGTCCCTTCATCAAAGTTGACGCAATCCCAAGTCAGACCGAGAATTTCACCCGACCGCAAGCCTGTGAATACATCGACCTTGAACAGCGTTTCGTACCTGTGTCCCTTGATTGCATCAAGGAAGGTGGATATTTCCGGCGTATCCAGCGGGCGGATTTCCTTCTTTATGATGCGGGGAAGGATACACCCCTCTGCCGGATTCGTCCGTAGGTATCCCATGCGTACCGCGATCTGCAACGCTTTGTGCAAGCAACCATGTAGATTCTTGATGGTCTTTGCACTCAATCCCTGTTCCTGCAACTGATTGTACAGGTGTTGAATCTGTGGCGGTTGCAGTGCAGACAACTTCATAGCCCCCAAAGCCGGAATGATGTGGTTATTTACATGACGTGTGTAATTTGCCACCGTTCCGGCTTTTACATTGCCGAGATAGTCCTTGATCCATGTGTTCATCCATCCCGCAACCGTCATTTTTGTAGGTTCAAAGTATGTCCCTTCATCAATGGATTGCGAAATTTGTTGCAATTTCTGCCGCACGTCCTTCTGTGTTGCACCGTAAACAGATTTTTGAATCTGCTTTCCTGTGCCGGGATCACGGCCTAATGTGTACCGTGCTTCCCATGTTCCGTCTTTGCGCTGGCGGATGGTTCCTTCCCCCTGCGCACGCCTTGTGGTGGATTTTCTGGGCATTCAATCAGTCCTTTCTTTTGCACTTTTCTGTGCTATTTCTGCAATCCGCTTATTCTTGCGGGAACGCTGGGATTTATTGCGCTGGCAAGTTTCGCATTGAGTGTTGTTCCTGCGCATTTTCGCAAAGGGTTTTCCGCACACTTCACATACGCCCACATAGGGTGCATCGGCGGAAACACACAGGAAGAACATATGCGCTTTTGCCACAGCCATATAATCCGCACATTCCAGATAGAAGGTGGGCGGATAGCATTCAAAATTGGGGCGCAGTTTGACATTCATTGTCAGCATACGCACATGCAGACTTTCCTTGCAGGTTTCAAGGGGCGTATCTGTATAGGGGTTTTCTTTTGTCGTATCATCACAACTGAGCCTGCGCCACAGCATATAGCATTGGTACAGGTCATGAAGCTGATTATAGAAAGAATCAATGCGGAAACCAACTATGCCGTATTTGCTCCATATGCTATCTGCATCGGCAATGCTACCGTCTGAACCGCCTGTCTCCATGGGCGTACCGTTCGCAATACACCAATTCATGATGTAGGATTCATCAAGATTCGTGATGCGCTCTTCTACATGACCATATAGGTTCGGCGTAAGCTGTTCATACAGTACAAGCAGGGACACAAGCATGGTTGTGCTGCTCATTTTATCCATTTTGAACGTTTCTTTCTCGTCGCCAATTCGTCCCGCACCGATAATATACAAATGCCCGTCGATCTGTTCAACGGTATAGGTTTTGAATTTCGATGCGCAGCAAGTGAGCGACTGTGCGGAATAATCCATTATTAGGTTCCCCGGTTTCATGTCGCGCCCTCCATTTCTGCAACCAACGTTGCAACTGATAAAGCCTGTTTAGCAACCGTTTGAGCATTGATTCGGTTGTGCATTTATGATACCATAGAATCGAACCGAAGTCAATAGGAGGTACAGCGTTCTATGGAAGAAAAGAAAGAAAAAATGTGTATGACCGTCCCGGAAGTGGCGCAGGTCATGGGCATAAGTCGCCCCACGGCCTACATGCTGGCAAACCGCAAGGACTTTCCGGCAATCCGGCTGGGCAAGCGCATTCTCATTCCCCGCGAGCCGTTTGAAACATGGCTCAAAAACTCAGTTACACAGGGGCGTTGCGACATTCCCCTTTAACTGAAAACGTGGCTGCACAAACACGATAAACCCAAACCCCAGTGTGCAGGGCGGTACGCGCGTTATAGCGGGTAAGCGGCTTCTGGCGTGAATCGGTGAAAGCCCGGACAGCAGGCAGGAGCGACAAGCCGAGACAGTTGAATAGGAAATCCATCACACACAACAAGGACGGAAAGGAGTATTATGCAGACCATTACCATATACACAGCGGATTGCAGGGGCAATGCCCGAAACAAGAGCTATCCGCACAGAATGGAGATTCACAGCGCAGCAGACCTTGCACACGCTGTACAGTTTGATCATGTATGTGCCACCTATGGCGATGCAAAGGAATTGAACCGTGGCAACGAATATACCATCCGCAATAAGCGCAGCGTAGAAACGTTCATCAAGGCGGACTGCCTGCCCATGGATTTAGATAACGACCACAGCGAAAACCCGGACGAATGGAAAACGCTGGATGATGTAAAGGCGGCTTTTCCCGGCGTGATGTTCTATGCGGTAACATCCCGCCATCACATGAAAGCCAAGGAAAAGAGCGACGGCATACACGCCCCGCGCCCGAAATATCATCTGTACTTTCCCATAGATGAAGAAACCGACCCTGTGAAGTATGCTGCCATGAAAGCGGAGATGTTCAGGCGGTTTCCGGCATTCGATGATAAAGCCCTTGACGCAGCGCGGTTTCTGTTCGGCGTGGACGGCGCAACGGTTATCACAGTGGATGGTGATAACGCATGATGAACCTGTCGGCCTTTATGCGGGCAAACCCGTTGCCTGCCCTGCCTGAACCGCCTGTCCGCAAAGGCAAGCGCAGCACGGCAGGCACGGCAAGGGGCAAGCGTATCCCGGAAGGAAAGCGCAATGCCACCCTGTCCCGGTTTGCTGGACAAATGGTTATCAAGTACGGCATTGAGGACGGGAAAGCCCGCACGGCATTTCTTGACCGGGCGGCAGACTGCGAACCGCCCCTTGACGATAAGGAACTTGAAATCATTTGGCGCAGCGCATTGAAATTCTTTGCCGAAAAGCGCAGCAAAAAGGCGGGGGGCTGGAAATCGCCCGCTGAATACATCGGCGCAGAGTTTGCGCAGGTGGATACCCTCAACCCGGCAGACCTTATCCCTGAACACTTCACCGATGTGGAGCAGGCAAAGACCCTTGCGCGGCTATACGGCGATCAGTTGCGGTACAGTGATGCTACCTTGTGGATTCATTACACGGGCGCATATTGGAACGAAAACAAGGTGACGGCACGTTCCTGTGTGCATGATCTATCCCGGAAACAGATGCAGCTTGCCTTGCAGCAATCGGCAGCGGTGCAGAAAGCCCTTGATGCCGCTGTTGAAAGCGGCGATGAAGCAGAAACGGAAAAGCAGGCGGACAGCAAGAACTTTTGGTCAAGCCTGTACGACTTTGCAAAGGACGAACAGAATTCAACCCGCGTCACGGCGGCATTGACTGAATCTGCGCCCTATCTGCAAGTATCCGTTGACCAACTGGACGCGGACGGGTTGCTGCTGAATACCCCGGCAGGCACGGTTGATCTGCGCAGCGGCACAATGCGTCCACATGACCCGGCGGACTTCATCACAAAGGTGACGGGATGTTCCCCCGGCACAGACGGCGCAGACCTGTTCCGGGACTTCATCGAGCGTATCACCTGCCATGATGCGGAACTTGCAACCTACCTTCAAAGCGTGGCAGGGCTGTTCCTGATAGGCACAGTTTACCGGGAATGTTTGATTATCGCCTATGGCGGCGGCGGTAACGGCAAGTCCACCCTGTTCAATCTGCTGTCGTATGTCATGGGCGATTATGCAGGCGCGTTGTCCGCTGAAACCCTGACGGCAAATTGCAGAAAGAACAAATCCCCGGAATATGCCGAACTGCGCGGCAAGCGACTTGTCATTGCGGCAGAACTGGAAGAAGGTATGCGGCTAGATACGGCGGTTGTGAAGAAGCTGTGCAGCACAGATAAAATCTATGCTGAAGCCAAGTACAAAGCACCCTTTGAATTTGTCCCATCACATACCGTGGTGCTGTATACGAACCACCTGCCGAAGGTGGGAACGGTGGACAACGGTACATGGGACAGATTGATAGTGGTTCCCTTCAATGCCCGTCTGCGCGGTGAGAAGGGCGAAATCCTGAACTATGCCAAGTACCTGTATGAGCAGGCAGGCGGCGCGGTGCTGTCGTGGATGATAGCAGGCGCGAAACGGTGCATTGATCTGAACTTCAAGATACCGTTGCCGCCATGCGTCAGGGCAGCGATTGAACAGTATCGGCAGGATAATGACTGGATTAACCACTTTCTGGATGAACGCTGCTTAATTGGAAGTAACTATCAGACAGGCGCGGGCAGGCTGTATGAAGCATACCGCAAGCACTGCGATGAAACAGGCGAATATAAGCGCAGCGCGGCAGACTTCAAGAAAGCCATGCAGGGCAGCGGTTTCCAGTATCGCAAGACAAAATTGGGCGCATTCTGTTTCGGCCTGATGCTGGCAGCCCGTGCGGATGAATTCATAGAAGTGGACGAACCAACGCCCTTTGATTGACGGCATTTCCATCAGGGTGACGGACGGTGACGGCTATTTCCAACTGTTGTCTATACAAAATTCAAAAAATCAATTTATATGTCGTATACGAAACATATAGAAAGATAAAAAAGAAAAAGAGTATAGAAAAGTCTATGAATTGCCCGTCATCGTCCGTCACCCGCCCCCATGATGCAGGAAAACGCCCATTCTAACAGACCGGGCGCGGAGGTAGTTTTTCCTCCGCATGAGATTTTATTTTCAACGAAAGCGAGGTGAACCGAAATGAACCTATTGCAAAAACTGTTCGGACAGCAGACAGCGGCGCAGGCGGTGACGCTGGAGGTGCAGAGCACGTTCACGGCGTTCAGCGGCACGGTATACGGCAGCGCGGCATTTCGTGCGGCGGTGGATGCCATTGCCCGCCATGCGGCCAAACTGCAAGCCCACAGTGATGAACAGAGCATTGAAGCCCTATTGCAGAAAAGCCCAAACCCGTATATGTCCGGCTATGATCTGCTGTACAAAACTGCAACGGCGTATTACACGACCAATAACGCCTTTGTCCTATTGGAGCGCAGCGGCAAGCAGGTGACGGCGTTCTATCTGCTGACCCCTTCCAATGTAGAGTTTTCACAGATGCAGGGCGGCGGTTTGGTGGTGAACATGACCTTTGCAGACGGCAGGCAGGTGCATTTGCCCTATGACGATCTTATCCACCTGCGCAGGCACTTTGCCACCAATGAACTGTTGGGTGCGGACAATTCGCCCCTATATCCGCTGTTGGACACGGCGCACACGCTCAATGAAGCCATGAGTGCGGCAGTTAAGAACGCAACCAACCTGCGCGGCGTACTGCGCTTTACAAGCCTTGTGAACCCGGCGCAGGTGAAAGCGGAAAAGGAACAATTCGTCCGGGATTATATGAGCCTTGCGAACACGGGCGGTATTGCCGCCACTGACCAACGCTTTGAATTCGTTCCGACCAATCAGACGGGCTACAATGTCCCCACAGAGCAGGCAACGGAAATCAACCGTCAAATCTGCGCCTATCTGGGCATATCCCCGAAAATCGTATCCGGCGAATATACAGAAGACGAATTTGCAGCGTTCTATGAATCGCTCATTGAACCCTTTGCCCTGCAACTGTCCCTTGAATGTTCCCGCAAGTGTGGTGCGGATGTACGCTTTACGGCGGAACGGCTGGACTTTGCAAGCGCACGGACGCGCATTTCCCTGTTGCGGAACATGATGCCGTTGGGCGTTCTGACCGTCAACGAGGCGCGGCGGCTGTTGTCCCTGCCCGATGTGCCGGACGGTGATAAACGCCTGCAAAGCCTGAATTACGTCCATTCGGACAAGGCAGACCAATACCAGCTTGATGAAAACGAGGTGAACACAGATGTACCAACAGACTGAAACGCGGGCATACGAAGTCCGGGCGGCGGCAGAACCGCTTGTGATTGAGGGCGTGGCGGTGGTGTTCAACGAACCGGCGCAGATGCGAGGTTTCGTGGAGCGTATCGCACCCAACGCCCTTGACGGTGTGAATCTGGACGGTATCGCCCTGCTTGTCAATCATGACGGCAGCGGCATACCGCTTGCCCGCAGTCCGAAAACCCTGTCCTTGCAAGTGACGGACAAGGGGCTTGAAATGCGGGCGACCCTGCCGGACACGGCGCAGGGGCGCAGCGTCTATGAAGCCGTGCGGCGCGGCGATCTGAACGAAATGTCTTTTGCCTTTGATATTGGGCAGCAGACCTTTGACGAGGGCAGGAAGGAACGAACCATTACGGCGATCAGCGCAATCTATGAAATATCCGTTGTGAACCGCGCAGCTTATCCCCAAACGACTGTACAGGCACGGAATACCGATGCCGGAAAGGAAGGTACTATGTTTAATCCCATCACCGATAATCTGAACCATGTCCAGCAGAACCCGGATACCCATGCGGCGGACGAATACCGCAGCGCATTTTTCAAGACCTTGCAGGGCAAGGAACTGACCGAACCCGAACAGCGGGCGTACACGGCGGCGCAGGCAGAAAAGCGGGCAGACAGCTTTAACACCCTGTCCAATTCGGCGGCGGTTGTGCCTACCAAGACGCTGAATGAAATCGTCCGGCAGTCGGGCAATGTGAACGGTCTGTTCGGTGAAGTGCGGCTGTTCGCTGTCCCGTCCAATATGGCAATTCCCGTGGGTGTCCCCACTGACCCGGCGGCGTGGCATACCGAGGGCGCACCCGTGGAACGCAAGGCGGTTGCCGCTACCAATGTGACCTTTGCAGGGCATGAGCTTATGAAGGTGCTGTCCATGTCTGCCGCTGTCAAGCGCATGGAACTTTCCGCCTTTGAAAGCTATATCACACAGGAGATGCGCACGAGCGTTGCGGATGCTATCGGCGCGGCGATTGTGAACGGCGACGGCGCAGGCAAGCCCAAGGGCGTTCTATCCGGCGTGACGTGGGACAAGAAAAACAGCATTTCCACTAATGCGCTGACGGCGGACAATCTGCTTGCAGCTATCGCCTTGATGCCCGCAGGCTATGCGGCAGGCGCAAAGTTTGCCATGAGTACAGCAACCCTGTTCGGCACGGTGTACCCCTTGAAGGATACCACGGGCGCATATTACTTCACCGACACGGAAAAAGGCGGCGTTCATCGTCTGTTCGGTTTCCCGGTGGTGCTGGATGATAATATCCCGGCAGGCACGATCTTGTTCGGCAATTTCCGCTATTACGGCGTGAACGTCCCGTCCGGCGTGGCGGTGGAAATGTCCCGTGAAAGCGGCTTTACGTCCGGCCTGATTGATTACCGTGCGTTGTGCATTGCAGACGGCAAGCCCATTATCCCCGGCGCATTTGTGAAAATCGAGGTGCAGGCGGCATGATCTACACGTTAGATGAAGCGCGGGACATACTACACCTTGACGGCGAGGATAACGACGAACAGATTCTTGCGCTGCTGGATGCGATACCGCCCTATCTGACCGCTACAACGGGTTATGAAAGCGTGACTGGGGATTATTCCCCGGTTGCGCGGGCGGCGGCGCGGTTCATCCTGTGGCAATGGTACTATGGCGAAAATGCCGATACGGACAAGGTGCAGCGCGTGATTGATTCTCTGCTGAAAGCCCTGTCTGCTGAAAGGAAACAGCCCCATGACACAGCATGAATTCTATCATTCGGCAGCGTGGACGCGCCTTGCGCGGGCGTTCCTATGCTCAAAGCATTATATCTGCGCACGGTGCGGACGGCCTGCCGAAATCGCCCATCATGTACGCTATCTGAACGATAGCAACGTAAACGACCCTTCTATCAGCATGAACCCGGATAACCTGCTTGCCCTGTGTCAAGCCTGCCACAATGCAGAGCATTTCGGCAGCGGCGGCGCAGTTGCAAAGGGATATCGGTTTAATGCAGATGGTGATATTATCCCGACCAAAGAAAGCGAGGTACAGTCCTATGAATGATTACCGCATGTATTATGAAGATGCCCGCGAGGATGCGAACTATACCGCTGAAAGCATTGCCGCCCGCTTGCGCGATGAACTGATGCAGACCGTGATTTATCGCAATCTGCCGGAGGATTTTGCACAGCTTGCGCAGGCGTATGCCGCTTGTGAACGCCTGCACCTTGATATTAAGCGTGAAATGGCGGTAGAGGATGAAAGCGAGGTGTTCGAGGGTGAATAAACAGACCTGTTACACCGACGAACAGCGCAGGCAGCTTGATTTCCTGTGCAGGCAGGCGAAAGCCCTTGAACAGACCCTGCCCAAACTGTGCGGTGATGCAAGGCAATACGCGCAGCAGATGCGTATTTATCTTGCGACCGTGAAGGAAATCCGTGCCCTGCGCGATACCGTGGGCGATGCTGAAACCGTGGATGCCCTGTTGCAGTTTGCCCCGACAGGTGATGCCCAGTGAACTACATTGCCATGTACAACGATGCCTTGCAGTGCGGCGAAATAACCGCCTGCAAGCGCGTCAAGGCGATCTATGCCCGCCTTGCAGCGGAAACAGGAAAGCCGGGTGCATGGGCATTTGATGAAGGACGGGCAACCCGCCCCATTGAGTTTATAGAGCGTTTTTGCAAGCACTCTAAAGGCGAATGGGCAGGGCAACCCGTCCGTCTTGCCCTGTTCCAAAAGGCTTTTATACAAGCCCTGTATGGCTTTATCAACACCGCAACAGGCTTGCGGCGATACCGTGAAGCGTTCTTTTTGGTATCGCGCAAAAACGGCAAGTCCACCCTGCTTGCAGGGCTTGCCCTGTATATGCTCATTGCGGACGGCGAGGGCGGCGCAGAGGTATACAGCACAGCAACGAAATACGCGCAGGCGCGTTTGCTGTTCGATGAAGCGCACAACATGGTGAAGCAATCGCCTGACCTGTCCCGGCACATGAAAAAGCGGAAATCTGACCTGTATTATCTGCCTACCATGTCCAAACTGCAACCGCTGTCCCGGAATTCGGACGGTCTGGACGGCCTGAATGCCCATTTCGTGATTATGGACGAACTGCATGGCGTAAAGGACAGAAACCTTTATGAAGTCATGCGGCAGAGCCAATCCGCGCGGCGGCAACCTATGCTGATTATGATAACCACGGCAGGCACGGTGCGGGAATGTATATTTGATGAAATGTACAATTATGCCTGCAACGTGGCGGACGGTGCAATCACAGATGAACACTTCCTGCCCATCCTGTATGAACTGGACAGGCGGGACGAATGGACAGACCCGGCGGCATGGATAAAGGCCAACCCGTCATTGGGAGAAGTCAAGAAATTGGACGATCTGCAAATCAAGGTTGACCGGGCAAAGGCCAACCCGAACGAATTGTCCGGCGTATTGTGCAAGGAATTCAATATCCGGGAAACGGCGGGCGGCGCGTGGTTGCCCTATGATGCGATCAATAACACGGATACTTTCAGCATGGACGAATTCAAAGGCGCGTACTGCATCGGCGGCGTTGACCTATCCATTACCACAGACCTGACCTGTGCAAGCCTGCTGTTCATGAAGCGCGGCAGCGATACAAAGTATATTGCGCAAATGTATTGGTTGCCCGCTGACCGCCTGCAAGAGCGCGTAAAGCAGGATAAAATCCCATATGACAAATGGTTCGAGCAGGGACGGTTGCGACTGTGCGCGGGCAATACGATCAATTACAGCGATGTGACAGCGTGGTTCATGGAGATGGTGCAGACCTATGAACTGACCCCGGCATGGGTGTATTATGACAGCTATTCGGCGCGGTATTTCGTGGAAGAAATGGCCTATCAGGGGTTCAACATGGTGCGGTGCATACAGGGTGCAAAAACGCTGTCCCTGCCCATGCAGATGTTAGGCGCGGACTTGCAGGCACACAGGGTGAACTATAACAACAACCCCATTTTGAAATGGTGCTTGACCAATACGGGCGTACAGACCGACCGCAACGGCAATATTGTTCCCATTAAGAGCCAAAGTCCGAAACAGCGCATTGATGGCACGGCGGCGTTGCTGGATTGCTATGTGGGGCTGTATGAGCATTACAACGAATTCACTGGCGCGATCTGACGGGAGGTACAGCGCATGAAACTGAAAGATAAGAAAATAGAGATACTGGCGGTGCAGAACGTTGTCAACGAAAACGGCTATGCCGTGGAAACGCTCAAACCGATCTGCCCGCCCGTGTGGGCGTATTTCCGCCACCTGTCCGGCAAGGAATACTTTGCCGCCAATGCTGAACAGGTGAAGGAAGAAGTGCTGTTTCAGGTGAACTACCGGGCGGATATAACAACCGCCCATGTGATACGGTACAGCGGCGTCCTGTACAATATAACGCGGGTGGACACGTTCGAGGGGTACAGGGAGGATATTACGCTGTATTGCAAGCAAAACGGCGTAAAATAACACATTTTCAGCACTTTTGACGATTGAAACTTTGTTCAATGTAGTTTAGAATAGAAAATGGTATTACTACAATGCGGGAGGTGTGTCTGTACATGCGTAGTCAATCCGTGGGGGATATCTGTACCGAGCGCAAGCCCGCAAAACCTATCTTGAAGTGGGCAGGCGGCAAAGGACAAATGTTGAACGATATTTTGCCCCGTGTGCCACAGCACTATGGAAAGTATATTGAACCATTCTGTGGCGGCGCAGCTTTGTTTTTTGCGCTTGAACCGCAGACTGGTATCATTGCCGATAGCAATCCGGAACTCATCAACGTTTATGAGCAGGTTGCCCATAATGTTGATGAGGTTATTCGCTATCTGTCCCTGTATGAGAATACAGAGCAAATGTACTATGCTATTCGTGCGCAGGACTGGACGAAACTGCTGAAAGCAGAAGCTGCTGCCCGTATGATCTATCTGAATCATACCTGCTTCAACGGACTTTACCGGGTAAACAAAAAGGGACAATTTAACGTTCCGTTTGGTAAATATAGGAATCCCAATATTTGCGATGTTGAAGCACTCTATACAGCATCAGAAGCATTGCAGCATGCAACGATTGTATGCGGTGATTATCTGGATGTTTTGAAGCAGTATGCGGAGCCGGGCGATTTTATCTTCCTTGACCCACCCTATCTGCCAATTTCGGAATATTCAGATTTCAAGCGCTATACGAAAGAACAATTTTATGAAGAAGATCATGTCGATTTGGCGAAAGAAGTCCAGCGCTTGCATGAATTGGGGTGTCACGTTGTACTGACCAATTCCAACCATCCGCTGGTGCATGAACTGTATAGTCAGTTTACGATTGATATCGTTCCGACAAAACGCTGTATTTCCTGTAATGGAAAACGCAGAAGCGGCGAAGATGCAATCGTTACAGCATTGCCCAAGCAAAAGATGCTTTTGCATTTGGTAGACACACCGTTGCCGGAGCAGGTCGGCATGTACCCACCCACACGGTACATGGGTTCCAAAAGCAAACTGCTATCTTCTATTTGGTCTATTGCTTCACAGTTTTCCTTTGATACTGCTGTTGACTTGTTTTCTGGTTCAGGTATAGTCGGATACATGTTCAAGGCGCAGGGAAAAACTGTTATCAGCAATGACTATATGCACATGTCCTCAACATTTGCCAAAGCAATGATCGAGAACAATGGCATTACTCTGCCCATGGATACGGCAAAGAAACTGCTACTCCCGAATAGTGAAAATGATCATTTCGTTTCCGCTACTTTTGCAGGCTTATATTATTCTGATGCCGATAATGCGTTGATTGACGTATTGCGTGCAAATATTGCTGCGCTTCGCAATCCTTATGAAAAGGCAATCGCAATGTCGGCACTGATTCGCGCTTGCACAAAGAAGCGTCCCCGGGGGATTTTCACCTATGTGGGAGAACGTTATAATGACGGACGAAAAGACCTGCAGAAATCTTTTGAACAACAGTTTTTAGAGGCGGTCGAAGCGATCAACGGAGCAGTTTTTGATAACGGAAAGCATAACCGTGCAGTCAACGGCGATGCAATGACGTTGCGCATAGAAAAGCCTGGTTTGGTATATATTGACCCGCCATATTATTCTATGCTGTCTGATAATGAATATGTTCGTCGTTATCACTTTGTCGAAGGTCTGGCGCGTGACTGGAAGGGAGTAGAAATCCAGCAGCATACCCAGACAAAGAAATTCAAATCGTATCCGACACCTTTTTCTACCCGAAAGGGTGCTGCGGATGCGTTCGATCTGTTGTTCAAACGCTTTGCTGATAGTATTCTGTTGGTGTCGTATTCTTCCAATAGTCTACCGACGCAGGATGAGATGCTGTCCATCATGGCGAAGCATAAAGCACATGTCGAAGTAATTCCGATTGATTATCAGTATTCCTTTGGCAATCAGAGTGATGCTGCTACACACAGAAACAAAGTACAGGAATATCTATTTGTCGGTTATTGATAGGCGGTGCGTATGATGAAGTTTTGGCAGTTAGGCAACACCTCTGTTAGAAGCGCATTCCGCATTCGTGATGGTCTGGTTGCATTGTCACAGTCATCAATACAGGGCAATATCCGCAATGTTGATGGTGACATTGCTTTCCGTGAACTTTTAGGCAAATGCGGCGTTGTTTCGTTGGGTTCTGATGCTACAAACAGCGTTGGGCGCAAATGGCGTTCAGCAATGGGTAAACTGGGCTTTATCTATCCAGAAGTCAAAAGCAGTATGGGCTTTACTCAGGATGAATTGGGCCAGTTGGATATTATCACCGATGCAGGTAGAAATCTAATCAATGCACAGACTGTACCTGCAATACAGGAATGCTATCTGCGTTCGATGGTCACTCCCACGACACCAACCGGGACTGGAACGACCTTTTCGCCGCTGTGTTGGGTGTTAGCAATTATGCTGGAACTTGAAAGGCAGGGAGAAGAACCTTCTATTTCGTTCCCGGAAATGGCAACTATTGTCATTACATCAACACCTGCAGATGGCTTGACGGAGACTGTATTAAATTTGCTTGCTTTGCGTGTAGCACGTAACGCTGCAGAGCGTAAGCGTGTTTTTGATCGAAAGCTGTATGATGACAAGGCTGCTGAATTTGAATGTGCAGCTTCTACTTTCAGAGATTATGCCGATATGAATATCCGCTATTTGAAAGCAACAGGGATGGTGCAGGCGAAGGGCAAGGGAATTGTCCTTGTGCCCGAAAAACGGACGCTGGCGGTACAGCTAACGCGACAGTTGGAAAGCTCAGAACCGCTTTTGAAAATCTACCGGCTACTTTGCGCAGGTTCTCCGTTGCCGACCGATAACAAGGACATAGCGAACGAAGTGCTGAACGATCTGCTGGAAAGCGCACTTCACTACGGAATCCGCTATTCTCTTGAAGGGAAACGGCTTGATACACCTGCACAAATCAATCAGGTACGGTACGAAATTGAAGAACAGATTTCGCACAAGAAAGAAGAACACTACGCACTTCGGCAGGCAGACGAATGGCAGGAAATTGCTGCGTATATGGATTTGATTGCTTCGCGTAAAGATCGCCTGCGTATTGATGAAGATACCGAGCTGCGCATTCCCCGAGCAGAAGCCCCAGCCTATCTGGAATGGAGTTTGTGGAGAGCATTTCTTGCAATCGACAGTCTGGTTAATAAGCCGTATAATGTTCGGCGCTTCAATGTCGATCAGGACTTTATGCCTGTCAGCACAGCGCCGGGCAATGGTGCAGACCTGATTGCAGAATTTGATGATAAAGTTATTGTCATTGAAGTAACGTTGTCCGAATCCTCCCGTCAAGAAGCAATGGAAGGCGAACCAGTACGCCGCCATGTTGCCGATCTTATGCTGCAGCATGACAAACCTGTGTATGGTCTGTTCATTGCCAATCGTGTTGACAGTAATACGGCGGAAACCTTCAGAATCGGACGCTGGTATACTCGCGACGATGAACGTTTAGATTTGTCCATTGTACCGTTTACCCTGCAACAGTTTTCTCAGTATTTCCGTGCCATGTTTGAAAGTGGAAATACTGAACCAAAACGCCTGTTTAGTTTGATGATGGAATGTGACATCGAACGAAAAGTCCGTCAGGATTATGGTGCACCGGAATGGAAATCTGCTATTGCAAACATCGTTCAGCAGAGAATTAGTGCCATGTAACTACCCTTCAAAATACCCTTTACAGCTTCTGAAACGACTTTACTGTGTTGTAGAGGATGAAACAAAATGCCATATATTGTGCTATACAAAGATTGCATTGCACAATATATGGCGTAGTTGCTGAATGGCATTGAATTCAAGTCCTGTTTCCCGCACCAAGCCTTGAAGCGATGCTTCAAGGCTTTTTGATTGTATAATTGCAGGTTGAGGACGTCGGGCTTCTGCCGGCGGTATGGGTGAAAAGATGCTTGCCGAAAACCGCCATGCGCGCTATAATGGCCGTACAGCGATTCTCAGATACTTACGCAAAAGGGGGATCTTCCCATGAGATTTGATCGTCAGGACAAGCTCGGGCGGCGCGTGGCGCTGGCGGCGCTGGGCATACTGCTCACGGGCATCAGCATCGGCTTTTTCAAGCGCGCGCGCTTCGGCGTGGATCCGTACCAGTGCTTTGTGAATGGGCTTGCGAACGTGATCCCCATCCGTTTCGGCACGCTGTATATGCTGGTGAACCTCGTGCAGCTGGCGGTGGTGTTCCTGCTGGACCGGCGCTACATCGGCATCACCACATTTTTGAACCTGTTTCTGCTGGGCTATGTGGTGGAAGGCGCGGAGGCAGCCATTGCCGCGATCTTTGGCGAGCCGTCGCTGGCGCTGCGCATCGCGTTTTTGCTGATCGGCGTGATCATCACCTGCCTGTCCGCCGCCATGTATTACACGGCGAACCTGGGCGTTTCCACCTACGACGCCATACCGCTGCACATCGCCGACCGCGAGCCGCATCTGCTGGGCAGAGCGCTGCCCTTCCGTGCGGTGCGCGTGGTGGCAGATCTGATCTGCACGGGCATCGGCGTGGCGCTGAGCGCGCAGGCGGGTGTCGGCACGGTGATCACCGCGCTGTTCATGGGGCCGCTGATCGCTTTCTTCCGAACGCGCGTGACCGATCCGTGGCTCAGGAAGTGACGCATCGGCGCGTATCAGCTTAACCCTTCAGCTCCGGGTTTTCTGCCAGCAGCGCGCGCAGCAGGCCGCGGCAGCCCGCCTCCACGTCGCGCCAGGTGGTTTCAAAATCGCCAGTGTACCACGGATCAGCTACGCTGCCGGGGCGATCCGTCCAGTCCATCAGCAGCGATATTTTGCCGTTCGGGTCGCCGCCGGAAATGGCGCGCATGTTGCGCAGATTCGCCTGATCCATGCCCACCAGATAGTCGTAGGCGTCGTAATCCTGGCGGGTCATCTGGCGCGCGGCGTGACCGTCGCTGCGAATGCCATGCTCGGCCAGCTTGCGCCGCGCCGGCGGATAGACCGGATTGCCGATCTCCTCGCGGCTCGTTGCTGCGGACGCCGCCTGGAGCTGCGCCGACAGGTCGGCCTTCTTAATCATGTCCCGCATTACGAATTCCGCCATCGGGCTGCGGCAGATATTGCCGTGACAGACGAATAGAATTTTGATCATTGCTTCCGTATCCCTTCTCAGATTACAGCTTATTTTATCACATTCCATTTGGGTATGGCAAGAACCTGCGCGCCGAATTGCCATTTACTTGCGCGCTGTGTTATAATTCTGTTGAATTGCATTGGGATGGCATGACCGCTTTATCACAGGAGGATTCTTATGCTTAAACGGCTCAGATATTTTCAGTCCGTCGTTCGGCTGAACAGCTTTTCTGAAGCGGCGGCGGAAAATTTCATATCGCAGTCCGCGATTTCCCAGCAGGTGCAGGTGCTGGAGTGCGAGCTGGGATTTAAGCTGCTGGAACGCAAAAACCGCAGCTTCACGCTGACGCCCGCAGGAGCGTATTTCTACCAGAAAAGCCTGATCCTGACGGCGGACTATGAACGCCTTTGCGGCGAGGCGGCAAAGATTGCCAAGGGCGATCAGGCCTCCTTGAGGATCGGCTATCTGCGCTGCTATACCGGCGCGGAGCTTCACAGAGCTCTGGAGCTGTTTTCGGAAAAGCATCCGGATGTGGAGGTGTCCGTTGTCTACGGCGATCACGAGGAGCTGTACGGCCTGCTGCGCAGCGGAGAGGCCGACCTCGTGTTCAACGATCAGCGGCGGGCGTTCTCCGATGAATATATCAACCTCATTCTGGCTGCATGCAGCAGCTATATCGAGGTGTCCGCCCACAGCCCGCTGGCGCAAATGGCGAACATTTCACCGCAGGAGCTGAAGAGCTTTCCCTGCATTCTGATCGCCTCCGAAGCCCAGCGGGAGACGGAGCAGGAATACTACCGCGATGTGGTCGGCTTTTCTGGCGGGTTTCTGTATGCGCAGAATCTGGAGGAAGCGCGGCTGATGGTAATCGGGCGCAAGGGCTTCCTTCCCGTGGAGGGCTCCGGACAGGCGGCGCCGGCAAGCGCTTTAATCTGCCGCATTCCGCTTGTTCGAGGTGATGAACCAATCCTGCGCAATTATTGCGCATTCTGGAAAAAGACGAACGCCAACGCCTACGCCGCCGAATTCGCGGAATTGCTGAAGGCGCAGTTTTGAATAGAGGTTCAATGCCTGAACGCCGTCTCGTTTTCGACTGAGACGGCGTTTTTTGAAGTGCAAGGATCGGCGAAACTGAATTCCTGCGGGCTTACAGGCTTCGTATCAGTTTTACTTATCTAAAAGTCGCAAAAGCAAAATTGATTCCGGTCGTTGGGACGGTTATAATAGGTCTGTGAAAGCGAGGCATATATGACATGGCAATCCTGATCGCATTTTATTCCCGTGCAGGAGAGAACTACTTTGGCGGCGCATACCGCTGCGTCGCCGTCGACAACACGGAAAAGGCGGCGAAAATGCTTGCCGACCTGACCGGCGGCGCGCTTTATAAGATCGAGCAGGCGCACCCTTATTCTGAGGACTACCGAACCTGCATTGCCGAGGCCAAGGCTGATCTGAAGAAAAAAGCGCGTCCGGAGGTGCTGGATCTTCCCAATGATCTGGACGGCTACGACGAGATATATCTGGGCTATCCAAACTACTGGGGAACGATGCCCATGGCGGTCTATACCTTCTTTGAAAATTACGACCTTACCGGGAAAACCATTCACCCCTTCTGTACCCACGAGGGCAGCGGTCTTTCCAATACCATACGGGACATTCAAAAAGCCGCGCCGGGTGCGAGCGTCGCAAAGGGACTTGCCATTTGCGGCAGCAGCGTGGACAGTGCGAGAGCGGCAATTCAAAAATGGGTCAAGGAGACGGAAAAATGAAAAAGGTAATGCTTTTGGCAGGCGCTGGGCAGATCGGCATGGCGATCGCCCGCCGCATGGGCGCCGGTATGAAGATCATCGTCGGCGATAAGAGGCTTGAAAACGCGCAGGCTGTTGCCAGAGCGATGAATGAAGCGGGTTTTGATGCGGTTCCCGTGGAAATGGATCTGTCCAGCCGCAGCTCCATTCGCGCAATGATCGCCGAGGGACAGAAATGCGGCGAGATCAGGATGCTGGTGAACGCCGCGGGCGTGTCTCCCAGCCAGGCATCCATCGAGACCATTTTAAAGGTCGATCTCTATGGCACCGCAGTGCTGCTGGAGGAGGTGGGCAAGGTCATTACGGAGGGCGGCGTAGGCGTTACCATTTCCAGTCAGTCTGGCTGGCGTATGCCCGCGCTGACTGCTGAGCAGGACGCGCTGCTGGCGACCACACCTGCGGAGGAGCTGCTGAAGCTGGACTTCCTTCAGCCGGGAAGCATCCGCGACACCCTTCACGCCTACCAGCTTGCAAAGCGCTGCAACGAAAAACGTGTCATGGCGCAGGCAGTGGAATGGGGCAGGCGCGGCGCGCGGCTCAACGATATTGCCCCCGGCATCATCGTGACCCCGCTGGCACTGGACGAATTCAACGGCCCGCGCGGCGATTTCTACAAGAACATGTTTGCCAGATGCCCGGCGGGGCGCCCCGGTACGGCGGATGAGGTCGCAAATGTGGCGGAGCTGCTGATGAGCGACAGGGGTGCGTTTATTACGGGTTCCACCTTCCTTATCGACGGCGGCGCGACGGCCAGCTATTTCTATGGCCCGCTCAAGCCGGAGGCAAAGGCTTGATGTAAGAACAGATCACGCACCTGATGCCAGTATAATAACACAGCGCGCCGAATTGCCATTTGCCGGCGCGCTGTGTTATAATTCTGCTGAAAACAGAATGATACGAGGACAAGAGATCATGATCGACAAAATGCTGGTTCGCGGGGCGAAGGTTCACAACCTGAAAAACATAGATGTAGATATTCCGCTGGGGAGGATCGTGGGCATTGCGGGCGTGTCCGGCTCCGGCAAATCGTCCCTTGCGTTGGGCGTGCTGTACGCGGAGGGTTCCCGCCGTTATCTGGAAGCGCTCTCCACCTACACGCGCCGCCGCATGACGCAGGCGTCGAAGGCCAGCGTAGACGAGGTATTGTATGTTCCTGCGGCGCTGGCGCTGCATCAGCGTCCCGGCGTGCCCGGCATTCGCAGCACCTTTGGCACGGGAACGGAGCTGCTCAACAGTCTGCGGCTGATGTATTCCCGCCTTGCAAGCCACCGCTGCCCCAATGGGCATTATCTGCAGCCGTCCCTGCTGGTCGCCGCCGGCAAGGAGCTGGTTTGTCCGGTGTGCGGCGCGCATTTTTACGCGCCGTCCGCCGAGGAGCTCGCGTTTAATTCTCAGGGCGCATGCAAGCGGTGCGGCGGCACGGGCATTGTCCGCACGGTCGATCTCGATACGCTGGTACCGGACGATTCGCTGACCATCGACGGCGGCGCGGTCGCCCCGTGGAAAAGCCTGATGTGGTCGCTGATGACGGATATTTGCCGGGAAATGGGCGTGCGGACGGATGTGCCGTTCCGCGATCTGACAGCGCGGGAAAAGGACATCGTGTTCCATGGCCCTGCGGAGAAGAAGCACATCTTTTACCACAACAAAAACGCCAATCAGGCGGGCGAGCTGGATTTCACCTATTTCAATGCCGTCTACACCGTGGAAAACGCCCTTGCCAAGGTCAAGGACGAGAAGGGCATGAAGCGGGTGGAGAAATTCCTGAAGGAGGATATTTGTCCGGAATGCGATGGTACGCGCCTTTCCGCCGCCGCCCGTGCGCCGAGGCTGCGGGGCATTTCGCTGGATGCGGCCTGCCGAATGACGCTTTCCGAGCTGGTCGATTGGGTTCGAGGAGTGCCGGAAAGCCTGCCGGAGGAAATGCGCCCAATGGCAGAGCGCATCTGCGAGGCATTTGATGGCGCCGCCAAACGGCTGATGGATCTGGGGCTGGGCTATCTGACGCTGGATCGTTCGGCGTCCACGCTTTCCACAGGCGAACGCCAGCGGATGCAGCTGGCGCGCGCCGTCCGAAACCGCACCACCGGCGTCCTCTATGTGCTGGACGAGCCCTCCATCGGCCTGCATCCATCCAATATCGTGGGGTTGACCGGCGTGATGCGCGATCTGGTGGCGATGGCAATTCCGTGATCCTGGTGGATCACGACACGCAGATATTGAAGGAAGCGGATTGGATCGTGGAAATGGGGCCGGAGGCGGGCGCGAACGGCGGCCATGTGATCGCGCAGGGAGATATTCCAACCATTGAAGCCGCGCCCGCTTCGCAGATCGGGCCGTTCCTTGCCGGAAGGACCGAAACAAAAATGAGGTGCTGTGCCGCGAAGGACGAGCTGTTCGCAGGCGGTGCTATCCGCATGTCTACCTCGCGAATCCATACCGTCAAGCCCCTGAAGGTGGAAATTCCCAGGGGACGGCTCACCGTGGTTACCGGCGTATCCGGCTCCGGCAAGACCACCATGGTGCTTGAAAGCCTGATACCGGCGCTGGAGGCGAGCATCAGCGGATCCACGCTGCCGGAGCATATCCGCAGCATTGAAGCCGAGGGCATCGCGCACGTCAAGCTCATCGACGCCACGCCCATCGGCGTCAACGTTCGCTCCACAGTCGCCACCTATGCGGGCGTGCACGATGAGCTGCGCAAGCTCTACGCCAGGTCGGCCGCTGCAAAGGAGCGCGGCTATAAGGCCGGCGACTTTTCATATAACACGGGCGCCCTGCGCTGCTCCGGCTGCGACGGCACGGGCGTGGTCAGCCTGGATGTGCAGTTTCTGCCGGATGTGAATATCCCGTGCCCGGACTGTCGGGGTTCGCGCTATGCCCGCGCCGCCTACGATGTGAAGGTGACGAACAGGGCAGGGCAGTGCGCGTCCCTGCCGGAGCTGATGGATATGGACGTAAACTCTGCGGTCGGCTTCTGCAGGGATATGAAGACCGTCAGCCAGAGACTGAGCGTTCTCAGGCAGCTTGGCCTTGGCTATCTGACGCTCGGCGAGGAAACGCCGAGCCTGTCCGGCGGCGAGGCGCAGCGCCTGAAGCTGGCAAGTGAGATCGGAAGGGTGCAGACGGATTCCGTTTTCGTGTTTGACGAGCCGTCGATCGGATTGCACCCGCTGGATGTTCAGGTGCTGCTCGGCGTTTTCCAGGCGCTTTTGGACAACGGCGCGACGGTCATCGTGATCGAGCACGATCTGGACGTCATCCGCAATGCGGATTATGTCATCGATATGGGCCCCGGCGGCGGCGAAGCGGGCGGGCGAATCGTGGCCAGCGGAACGCCGCAGGAGATCAAAATGAACAGGGGCAGCATTACCGGTCAGTTCCTTTGAGGTATCGGGAATCGCCGGTGCGCTTACATTCGCGGGCGCCGCCTTACAGTCAGCGCCTGTTGGACACGCGCTTCAAACCTGTCGGATACAAATGCCAGGTCTTTGATAAAGATCTTTTCGTGGGCGACGCATAGGATACGCGAATCGCGATCCTTCTTCAGGTCGGTAATATCGGAGAAATGATACAGCTTCTTTCGGCCGAAGGACGTCGTGAATTCGAAGGTATCGTCCGACAGCATGCGGATCACTCGATTGTTCCAGGAGAATACCCCATATACGAAAAAACAGACAAACGGTACGCTGAGAAGCAGCAGAACGGCATTTTTTACGATGGCGTATACCGTGAACGCTGTGCTGCTGAACAGCAGGATGAGATCGAGTATAAGGAAAGCGCTTGACAGGCACATATCCGCCCAGGGCTTGTCCGTATAGATGAGGCTTTTGAGCGTGCGTTCCTTAAACGACAGTTTCATAGAAATCTCCTCCATCGGGATGTGTGCTGCATATTACCTTTCTGCCAATGATTGATTCGTGCAGTGCGGGCGTTTTTCCTTTTCACTTGTGCAATTTTACATGCTCTGCCAGAAATTTGCGCGCCGAATTGCCTTTCGCGGGCGCACTGTGCTATAATTCTGCTGTAATGGGCATGTGTGGGGGTGTGATGGTGAAGAGGATACTGCTGCTGGAGGACGACGCGGCGCTGGGGCAGGGCATACAGCTGGCGCTGCAGCTCGCAGATGCGCAGATCACGCTGTGCCGCAGCCTGCTTCAGGCGCGGCAGCTGCTGAGCGGGGCTGCGTTTGATCTGCTGATACTGGACGTCAACCTGCCGGATGGAAGCGGGCTCGAGCTGCTGCGCGAACAGAAGGCGCTGCGTCCGGAGATCCCCGCCATACTGCTGACGGCCAACGATCTGGAGCTGGACGAGGTCACGGGGCTGGAGTCCGGCGCGGACGATTACATCACCAAGCCGTTTTCCCTCGCCGTGCTTCGGGCGCGCGTCAACGCGCAGCTTCGCCGCAGCGCCGCGGCGGGAAGCGCGGCGCTGGCGCTGGGGGCGTACACCTTCGATTTTGAGCGCATGGTCTACCGAAAAAACGGTGCGTCCATTGAGCTGAGCCGCGCAGAACAGCGGCTGCTGCGCGCGTTGGTGGAAAACCGCGGGCATGCCGTGAGCCGCGCCGCGCTGGTGGACCGCGTGTGGACGGACGGCGGGGAATATGTGGATGAGAATGCGCTGACGGTCACGGTCAGGCGGCTGCGCGCCAAGCTGGAGGACGATCCGGCGTCGCCGCGCTGCCTGAAGACCGTATACGGCATCGGCTATATGTGGGCGGTGGACGCATGCTGATCGCCGCGCTGGTATTGCTGTCCGCGTTGGCCGCAGCGTTCGCCCTGTGGCAGCGCGCGCAGGCGGTGCGGACGCTGCGCCGTCTGGACGAGATGCTCACGCAGGCGATGGACGGCGCGTTTACCGCGTCACGCTTCGATGAAACGCGGCTCTCTGCCGTGGAGGCGCGCTTTGCGCGCTATCTGGCCTCGTCCGCCGTATCTGCGCGGCGGGTACAGGCGGAAAGGGAAGCGGTAAAGGCGCTCATCGGCGATATTGCGCACCAGACTCGAACGCCGCTCGCGAATATTCGGCTTTACGCTCAGCTGCTGGCGGAGCAGCCGCTGAGCGCACAGGGGTGCGTTTGTGCGGCGGCGCTGGACGCGCAGACGGAAAAGCTGCAGGGGCTGCTGGAGGCGCTGGTCAAGACCTCGCGGCTGGAGACAGGCGTTCTGGCGCTGCACCCCGAACCGGCGGCGGTCGCGCCGGTTGTCGAACGCGCGGCGGCGCAATACCTGCCAAAGGCGGCGGGAAAGGGCGTTGCGCTGACGGTGGAGCCGCCGCAGCAGGATATGATCGCCGTCCTCGATGTGAAATGGACGGAGGAGGCGCTGTGCAACCTGCTGGACAACGCCGTGAAATACACGCCGTCCGGCGGCAGCGTCGCCGTTTGCGCGCGTGCCTATGAGATGTTCTGCCGCATCGATATTGTCGATACCGGCTGCGGCATTGCCGAGGACGAGCAGGCGCGCATTTTCGGGCGCTTCTATCGCAGCCCGTCTGCGGCGCAGGTGCAGGGCGTTGGCGTCGGGCTGTATCTGACGCGGCAGATCCTCGCCTGCGAGGGCGGCTATGTCAGGGTCGCCAGCGCGCCGGGCAGGGGCAGCACCTTTTCCGTTTTCCTGCCGAGGCAGGCGCCGGATACGCAAAAGTGACGAAAGCGTTATATTCCGGAAAGCGCCAGGACACAGGACGCTGTTATCATAAATGCTGCGGATAGTTACTTCTGCAGCATTGCTTTTTATCCGGAGGTATTTTGGTATGACTGCGATTCTTGAAACACAGGCACTGAAGAAAATCTATGGCAGCGGCGAAACGGCGGTTCGCGCGCTGGACGGCGTGAATCTGCGCGTGAACAGCGGCGAATTTGTCGCCATTGTGGGCACATCCGGCTCCGGCAAATCCACGCTGCTGCACATGCTGGGCGGACTGGATCGGCCGACCGAGGGCAAGGTGCTGGTGGACGGCCAGGATATTTTTGCTCTGGACGACGAGGCGCTTACCATTTTCAGGCGCAGGTGCATCGGCTTCGTGTTCCAGAGCTACAACCTTGCGCCCATGCTCAGCGCGTATGAGAACATCGTGCTGCCCGTACAGCTGGACGGCGGCAGGGTGGACGAAAAATATGTGCGGGAGGTCATCGAGACCTTGGGGCTCGCCAAACGGCTGAACAACCTGCCCAACCAGCTTTCCGGCGGTCAGCAGCAGCGCGTGGCCATTGCCCGCGCCCTCGCCGCCAAGCCGGCGATCATACTGGCGGACGAGCCGACCGGCAACCTGGATTCCAAAACCAGTCAGGATGTGCTGGGACTGATGAAGGTGACGGGCCAGCGCTTTTCACAGACCATGGTGATGATTACCCATAACGAGGCGATCGCCCAGCTGGCCGACCGCATCGTCCGCATTGAGGACG
The DNA here is from genome assembly GCA_934670175.1 of uncultured Clostridia bacterium. GTDB lineage: Bacteria > Bacillota > Clostridia > Christensenellales > Aristaeellaceae > SFTH01. Next base: position 62,612 of record CAKUOX010000001.1, read on the forward strand.
GCCGCATCGCGGTGCGCTGAGGGGGCGAGTGAAGATGAAGGTCAACAATCGCAAATGCGTGCTCAGGTTGGGGCTGCGCAGTCTGCGCGTCAACCGCACGCGCAATCTGGTGGCAGTGCTGGCCATCGCGCTGACCGCCATGCTGTTTACATCGCTGTTCACCATCGCCTTTTCCATCAACGACGGCATACAGCAGTCCGGCTTTCGGCAGGCGGGCGGCTGGGCGCACGGCGGCTTTAAATATCTGACTGAGGCGCAGTTTAACGAGCTCAGTCAGGACGCGCGCATTTCGCAGTACGGCCTGCGGCGCTATCTGGGCATGCCGACGGACGCGCCGTTTAACAAGCATCATGTTGAGCTGAGCTATGCAGACGCGAACCAGGCGCACTGGATGTTCTGCGATCCTGTGGAAGGGCGTTTGCCCGAGGCGGGCACGAACGAGGCCGCCGCGGACACCCGCGTGCTGGAGCTGTTGGGGATCGAGCCCCAGCTCGGTGCGGAATTCAGCCTAAAGTTTCAGGTGGACGGACATGCGGCGGAGCAGCGCTTTACGCTCTGCGGCTGGTGGCGCGGTGACGAGGCCTCGAGCGCGAGTCATGTGCTCATTCCTGAAAGCCGGGTCGACGCGATATTGCAGGAAACGGGCGTCACGCCGCCGGGCGATGACGGCATGACCGGTACCTGGAGCATGGACGTGATGCTCGGCAGCGGCGCGCGGCACATTCAGGCGGAGCTGGACGCCATATTGCGCGACCATGGCTATCAGAGCGACAGCCGCGCGCAGGACGGCTTCGTGGCGGCAGGCGTCAACTGGGCGTACACCGGCGCGCAGCTTTCCGAAAAGCTGGATACGCGCACGGTGGTACTGCTTCTGGTTATGCTGGCGATGATCCTGCTGACGGGCTATCTGATCATCTACAACGTGTTTCAGGTCTCCGTAGCTGGCGATATTCGGCTCTATGGCATGCTTAAGACCATCGGCACCACGCCGCGCCAGCTGCGGCGCATCATCCGCGTGCAGGCGACGGTACTCGCATTCGTGGGCATTCCGGTGGGATCGTTGCTGGGCTGGGCGCTGGGCGGCGTGCTGACGCCAGCCGTTGCGGCGCGGCTGAACGGCGTGAGCGCGGGCGTGTCGCTCAATCCGCTGCTCTTTGCCGGCAGCGCCGCCTTTGCTTTGGCAACGGTGCTCATCTCCTGCCGCCGTCCCGGGCGCATGGCGGCGCGCGTCTCGCCGATCGAGGCGCTGCGCTACACTGAGAGCGCGGCTGGCTCCGCGAAAAAGCGCGCGCGGCGCAGGGCGCGCAGGGCGTGGCCGCTGTCCATGGCGTGGGGAAATCTCGGACGCAATCGGGGTAAGACGCTGGTCACGGTGCTGTCGCTGTCGCTGGCGGCGGTACTGCTGACGATCACCGTTACCTTTGCCGGCAGCTTCGATATGGATAAATACCTGTCCAAATACGTCGCCAGCGATTTCCTGCTCGCCGACGCAGGTCAGCTTCAGACGGGCGGCGCGCTGTTTGGCGCCGATATGGCGCTGCCCGAATCCGCCGTCGACGCGGTGCAGGCGCAGGGCAGCGTTACGGACGGCGGCAGAATCTACGGCAAGACCTCGGATGTGCAGGAATTTGTCGCCGAGGATTATTACCGGCAGGCCAACAGCCGCTGGAATGACAGCGCGGCGCTGGATCGCAGGGTAGATTTCATGGAGCGCGATGCGGACGGCCTGCTGGCGGATGACGCGCAGCTATACGGCATGGAGCCGTTTGCGCTGGACCGGCTGGACGTGGTGCAGGGCGATATTGCAAGGCTCAGCGAGCCGGACAGCCGCTATATCGCCGTCGTATGCCAGAAGGACGATTACGGCGCGGCGGTGGCGGGCAGCCACTGGGCGCAGCTGGGCGATACCGTTCGCCTGCGGTATGTGGAACAGTATCAATACTATGATCCGGATACCGGCGCGGTCTATCCCGAGGATGTGGATCTGGATGCGGTGGATAATTGGAAGCGGCGCGCCGTCAAATACCGCGATGTGGAGTATACCGTGGCGGCGCTGGTGACAATGCCCACGGCGTTCAGCTATCGCTACTATGGCAGCGATGAATTCGTGCTGGGCGCGGAGGCGTTCGTGCGTGACAGCGGCACAAACTGCGTTATGTACTATGCCTTTGATACGGAGGATGCAGGCGCGGCGGAAATGGAGCGCTTCCTCGGGGACTATACGCAGAGGACTGCGCCGGAGCTGAACTACGAGAGCCGGAATACCTATGCGGCGCAATACGAGAGCTTCCGCAGCCTGTTTCTGCTGCTCGGCGGCACGCTGAGCTTCATCGTGGGGCTGGTCGGCATACTGAACTTTGTGAACGCCATCATTACGGGCATCAGCGTCCGCCGCCGTGAGCTGGCGGTGCTGCGCGCGGTGGGCATGACGGCGCGGCAGCAGCAGAGCATGCTGGCACTGGAGGGGCTTATGTACACGCTCGGCGCGGCGGTGCTCGCGGCGGCGCTCACGCTTCTGACCGCGCCCGCGGTGCGCGCCGTCCTGGGCAGCGCATTCTGGTTTTTGTCCTATCGGTTCACGCTTTGGCCGGTGCTGGCGATCCTGCCCGCATTCGCGGCGCTGGGTGTGCTCATTCCGATGCTGAGCGGCCGCGCTGAGCGCAGGCACAGCATCGTGGAACGGCTGCGGCAGGAATAAAAAGCCGGATGCGCAAAGCTGTCCTTTAATCAAGAAAGGGGCTATGGCGAAGCGTGCGCGCTTTCCGCCATAGCCCCTTTGGTCAGGTGAACCAAGATTGCCTTTATTCCCGACCCGCGCCGTATTTTTCGGCGCTGCGAAGGGCGGGATCGTCCTGCGCCTCCGCGGGGAAAACATAGCCGCATTCACACCGGAAATCCGCTACCAGGCGGCCTCGGCGCGCGAACACCTCGACCTCCCGTCCACAGACGGGGCAGATGCGTTCCTCGGGAACGGGCGTTTTATATTTTGCTTCACAGCCTTCAAGATTCATGCCGCGATACCTCCGTTTCATAAACTCGGCGCAAGCTGCGCTTCACCTATATTCATGTCCCGCATGTCGAGGTTTGAAACATGCTTGGGTCGGGGCAATGGAATTTTTTCCTGCATTTCGCGCGGCGATTCTTGCAAGCCGCGCTGCAAGCTGATATAATCAAGATCGGAGGGGACAGGCTGCTCAGCCGTCAATACGAATGAAAGCGAGTGTGCGCCATGCCGTCTTTTACGCGAAGGGCCATTATGGAGGCCTGCATGCAGCTGCTGAACGAGCGTCCGGTGAACAAAATCGCCATTAAGGACATCGTGGAGGTATGCGGCATCAATCGAAACACCTTCTATTATCACTTTCAGGATCTGCCGAGCCTGATCGAAGCCATCGCCAAGGAAGAGGTGGACTTCGTGATCAACAAGTATGCGCGCGTCGAATCCTATGAGCAGTGCCTGAACATCGTGGTGGAATTCATATTGAAGAACCGCCGCGCCACGCTGCACCTGTACAATTCCGCGAACCGCGATATTTATGGACAGTACCTGATGAACATCTGCCAGTACGTCGTGGAGACCTATTTCAATACCGCTTTTGCCGATCGGAAGCTGAGCGCCTGGGATCGCTCCGTTATCATCACTTCTTATAAGTGTCATTGCTACGGCCTGTTTATCGACTGGCTGAACAGCGGACTGAAGGACGACATTCTGCCGATGCTGTCGCGGATGTGCGAGCTGCGCGGCGGCATGATCGAAGAAATGTTCAAGCGCGCGGAACAGTCGGCTTCCGCCTGAAATCAGCCGCATACCCCTACTTTTTGTGCATCCGGCACGATTTGCCCAGTTTTTCAGCAAATCGCGCCGGATGCCTGTTTTTGGTACAGGCGGCGCCAAGTGCCCATGGCAAAAATGCTGAAGAGCGGCTATACTGGCAGCATGGACGGTGGGCACAGATGTGCGCCGCCGAATTTACCGCCTGGGAGGGAAAAAACGATGCGTTCCACAAAAGCTGTTCGGATTGCAAAAACGGGCTGCATCGTCGCGTCGGTGCTGTTGATGGCGCTGGGCGTGCTGTTGATCGTACTGCCGGATCTTTCGATCTCGCTGGTCGGGATCGTGGCGGGTGCGATGCTGATCGCGCTGGGCATCTTAAAGCTGATGGGCTACTTTTCAAGGGATATGTACCAGCTGGCCTTTCAGTATGACCTGGCGTTCGGCCTGCTGCTGGTGGCGCTGGGCGTGCTGCTGATGATGCAGCCCAACCGCGCGATGCACTTCCTTTGCCTGATCGTGGGCATTTCCATCGCTGCCGATGGTCTGCTGAAATTCCAGACCGCGCTGGAGGCGCGCCGCTTCGGGCTTGGCAGCTGGTGGCTGATCATGGCGCTGGGCATACTGGCGGGCGTGATCGGCATCGTCACGGCGTTCCGTCCGGCGCAGAGCGCGCAGGTGCTGATGGTGCTGATGGGCATATCGCTCCTGGCGGAGGGCGCGCTGAACCTGTGCGTTTCGCTGTGCGCGGTCAAGATCATCCGCGCCGCGCAGCCTGACGTGATCGAAGCTGAATTTGAGGAAAAGAACTGATTTGAGAAAGGGAGGTCTCGGCGCATGCGCTTTTCAAAGGCCGTCGTAAAATTTCGTGTTCCGATACTGATCATCGCTATTCTGCTGCTGATCCCGTCCACGCTGGGCATGATCTCCACGCGCATCAATTATGATATGCTGGATTATCTGCCCGACACCATGGACACCGTGATCGGCCAGAACGAATTGATGGAGGATTTCGGCAAGGGCGCGTTCTCCATGCTGGTGATCGAGGACATGCCCGTCAAGGACGTGGCCGCGCTGAAGAAGCAGATCGAGCAGGTGGAGCATGTGGACTCCGTGGTGTGGTACGATTCGGTGGCGGATCTGTCCATGCCAATGCAGATGCTGCCGGATAAGATATACAATGAGTTCAACAACGGCGACGCCACGATGATGGCCGTGTTCTTCGATTCGGCCACTTCGGCGGATGTGACGATGGACGCCATCCGCGAGATCCGCGCGCTGGCGGGCAAGCAGGTGTTCGTTTCGGGCATGTCTGCGCTGGTAACGGATCTGAAGGATCTGTGCGAGCGCGAGGAGCCGATCTACGTTGCCATTGCAGTAGCGCTGGCGTGCCTGGCGATGCTGGTGCTGCTGGACGGCTGGCTGGTGCCGTTCGTGTTCCTGGCGTGTATCGGAATTGCCGTGCTGATCAACCTGGGCACCAACTTCTTCTTTGGCGAGATCTCCTACATAACCAAGGCGCTGGCGGCGGTGCTGCAGCTGGCGGTAACGATGGACTATTCCATCTTCCTGTGGCACAGCTACAACGAGCAGCGCGAGAAGTATCCCGACCACAAGGAGGCCATGGCCGTGGCCATCCACGATACGCTTACCAGTGTGGTGGGCAGCTCGATCACCACGGTGGCGGGCTTCGCAGCGCTGTGCTTCATGACCTTCACGCTGGGCCTGGATCTGGGCCTGGTCATGGCGAAGGGCGTTATCCTGGGCGTGCTGGCGTGCGTCACGGTGCTGCCCTCCCTGGTGCTGATCCTGGACAAGCCCCTGCAGAAGACCAAGCATCGCTGCCTGATCCCCGATATGACGAAATTCGCCGGAAAGCTGGTAAAGATATTCCCGGTGTTCCTGGTGCTGTTCGCGCTGTTGATCTATCCCGCCTATTATGGCTACGACAAGACCAACGATGAGGTCTATTACGATATGGGCGAATGCCTGCCGCAGGATATTGAATATGTGATCGCCAACACCAAGCTGCGCGACGAGTTCGATATTGCCTCCACGCACATGCTGCTGGTGGACGCCAATGTTCCCGCCAAGGAAAAGAAGAGCATGATCCAGGATATGGAAAAGGTGGACGGCGTGAAATATGTGCTGGGGCTGGAATCCATCGTGGAACCCAGCATTCCCGAGGACATGCTGCCTGAATCCATCGTTTCAATCCTGAAATCTGACCGCTGGGAGCTGATGCTGATCAACTCGGAATACAAGGTTGCCAGCGACGATGTGAACGCGCAGATCGACGAGCTCAACGCCGTGCTGAAGAAATACGATCCCACCGGCATGCTCATCGGCGAAGCGCCCTGCATGAAGGATATGATCGAAACCACCGACCACGACTTCCAGGTGGTCAACGCAGTTTCCATCGCGGCGATCTTCATAATCATCATGCTGGTGGAAAAGAGCCTGAGCCTGCCGTTCATACTGATCGCAGTTATCGAGCTGGCGGTGTTCATCAATCTGGGTCTGCCGCATTATCTGAGTCAGTCGCTGCCGTTCATCGCGCCGATCTGCATTTCCACCATTCAGCTGGGCGCGACCGTGGACTACGCGATACTGATGACCACGCGCTACAAGGCGGAGCGCGTTTCCGGCAAAACGAAGCGCGAGGCCGTGACCACGGCGCTGGCCACCTCCATCCCGTCCATACTGGTTTCGGGCATGGGCCTGTTTGCCGCCACCTTCGGCGTGGCCGTATATTCGGATATCGACATCATCAGCTCCATGTGTATGCTGATGGCGCGCGGCGCGATCGTGAGCATGCTGTGCGTGATTTTGATCCTGCCTGCGCTGCTGATGCTGTGCGACGGCCTGATCCGCCACACCACGCTGGGCATGAAAGTGAAAGCTGTTAAGGAGGGCACTGAAGCATGAAAAAGTATATGTCCCGCATTCTATGCACGGTCGTGGCAGCCGCTATGCTGCTCACGGCGCTGATTCCCTGCGCCGTCGCCGAGACGGAGGACAAGAAGGAAATGGTCTATGTGCTGGCGGACGCAAACGGCGTTCCTGGCAGCATTACCGTAAGCGAGCATCTTTTCAACCGCGATAATACCGACACCATTTCGGATTACAGCCGCCTTCAGAATATCGAAAACATGGGCGGCGACGAGACCTTTGAAAACAACGACGGCGTGCTCGTCTGGAACGCCAACGGCGAGGACATTCGCTATGAGGGCACCAGCACCGAGGAGCTGCCCGCGAGCGTTTCCATTCGTTACACGCTGGACGGGCAGGAGATCTCCCCTGCGGAGCTGAGCGGCAAGAGCGGCCATCTGGTGATGGATATTGAATACAGCGCCAATTACCGCGAAACGCGCGATGTTAACGGCGAAGAAGTGTCGCTGCCGCTGTCCTTCCTGATGGCGACCGTGATGCTGGCGGACGATGAGACCTTCGAGAATATTGAGGTGACCAACGGCCGCGTCGTGAACATTGGCGATCGCACGCTGGTGCTTTGCTACGGCCTGCCGGGGCTGCGCGAGGCGCTGAATCTGGATGAATATAAGGATCGGATCGATGAGGAAAAGGCCGACCTGGACGATGATCTGGATCTCGATTTCGACCTTGATCCGGACATCCCCACCACGGCCAGCATCAGTGCCGACGTGCATGACTTCGGCTTCGACGGCGCGTATACCGTGGCGGTCAGCTCCATCTTCAACGATCTGGACGTGGACGGCGACCTTTCGCTGGGCATCGATACCGATAAGCTGAGCGACAAGCTGACCGACGCGATGGATCAGCTGCTGGACGGCGCGCAGGAGCTTGCCGACGGCACCGTGGAGCTGCGCGACGGCACGCAGGAGCTCAAGAACGGCCTTGATGAGATCGACGAAAACAGCGACGCCCTGGCAGACGGCGCGCGCAAGATCGTGGACGCTATCATGGAAACCGCAAACGAGGGACTTCAGGAAAAGGAAGCCGATTTTGCCAAGCTGGGCATCGAGCTCAAGCCGCTGACGGCGGATAATTACGCCGAGGAGATTGAACGGCTGGAGGACGAGCTGCTGGACAAGGTGGAGGACTATGTGCTCGAGCAGGCGGATAAGACGCTGGTGAGCAAGGTCAATGCCGCCGTGCGCGAGGAGGTTGTCAAGCAGGTCAACGCGGGCGCGCAGCAGCAGGTGGCCGACAAGGTGACCGCCGCCGTAGAGGCCGAGGTGCGCAAGCAGGTCGAGGCGGGCGCGAGCGAGCTGGTGCGCCAGAAGGTCGAGGCCGCTGTGCGTGAAAAGGTGACGGCGCAGGTTGAACCCGTCGTGCGCCAGAACGTGACTGAAAAGGTGACCGCCGCGGTGCGCGCGCAGGTGGAAAACGCCGTGCGCAATCCCAGCCAGGCCGATTTGGAAAAGGAAATCGCCAAGCAGCTCGCTTCCGCCGAGGTGCAGGCGCAGATCAACGCCAATGTAGACGCTTACATGAATTCCGCCGAGGGCAAGGCCACGGTTGAGAACCAGATGAAGGCCGCCGTGACGCAGAAGGTGACCGCAGCGTATCGGCAGCAGGTTCGCAGCCAGGTGGAGGCGGCGTATCGCCAGCAGGTGGAGGCCGAGGTGACCAGTCAGGTGCGCGCGGCCATCGAGGCCGAGGTACGCGCCAGCTTCCCGACCAGCGATCCGACCGCCACGCCGACCGCAGCGCCCACCGCCACGCCGACCGCAGCGCCCACCGCCACGCCGACCGCAGCGCCCACCGCCACGCCGACCGCAGCGCCCGCCGCAACGCCGACTCCGGCGTCCACCGAGGTGCCCGCGCAGACGGAAGATGCGGAAACGGCGCAGCAGGGTCTGCTGGACGCTATGCTGGGCGCAGCCTACGCTGAGGAGGGCGACGTCGAGGCGCGCATCAAGGCGATCGTGGATGAGCGCATGGGGCAGCAGGCCACGAAGAACGAAATCGCCAGCCGCGTGAACGCGCAGGTCAGCTCTGCCGCGGGTCAGGCGCAGATCGATTCGCTGACCGATGCCAAGATGAACGAATCCGGCACGCAGGCCGCGATCGATAAGCTGGTGGCGCAGGGCATGCAGGACGCCGACGTCCGCGCGCAGGTTGAGAGCGCCGTGCGCGCCAAGGCGACTGAAACCGCTACGGCCGCGGCGAAGCAGCAGATCATTTCGAAGCTGAGCTCGCTGTCCGATGCGGAGATCAAGGCAATCGTCGACCAGAAAATGGCGTCCGACGAGATTCAGGCGCTGATCAAGAGCAATACCGATACGCAGATGAAGGGCACCGAGGCGCAGAAGGCCATCAGCGACAATGTGGACGCGCAGATGAATTCTGACAGCGTGAAGGCCGCAATCGAGCAGGAGTATCAGAAGCAGATGGCGGGCGATACCGTGAAAAAGACGGTGGAGGACGAGGTTGCCAAGCAGATGAGCTCCGACAGCGTGAAGGCGATCATTCAGAAGAACATCGCCGAGCAGATGAAGTCCGACGAGGTCAAAACGCTCATTCGCCAGACGATAAATCAGCAGATGAGCTCCGACAAGGTCAAGAACATTATCGCTGAGCAGATCGAGAAGAACCGCCACGGCAAGGAATACATGAACAGCGTGGCCGAGGCGCTGGAGGAAAACGGTAAGGACGGCGAGGCGTATCGTTCGCTGGTAGATCTGCACGATTCGCTGGACGAGGTGCATGAGTTCTATCAGGGCGTGCTCGATTATACGGACGCCGTGGGTCAGGCCAGAGACGGCGCGGGCGACCTGTTGGACGGCGCGCAGCAGCTCTGCGACGGCATGGCCGAGCTGAAGGATGGCCTGGATGAGATCAACGATAAGCTGGTGAACAAGCTGCTCGATTTCCTGAACGGAGATCTGAACGAGGTTCGCGACCGGCTTGAAGCGGTGGTCGATCTGGCGAAGGACTATAATTCCTACGCAGGTATTGCGGACGGCATGCGCGGCAGCGTGCACTTCCTGATCCGTACCGCGGGGGTATAACGGACATATGGTGGGCGGGGAGCTTGATTCCCCGTCCACCTGCTTGTCAAAGAGGCCGCATTGCAATCTGGCAATGCGGCTTTTTTGACCGGTTAAACCGCCGGTCAGGATGCTTTGACTTTTTTCGCATATTCTGCTAGAATAACGGAAGCGATCACGATTTCGGAGGGGAAAATATGAAACTGCATGACTATAAAGCCGCATGGCTGGATATTCTCAGGGCGCAGGATGAAAAGCTGCGCATGGAAGCGCTCACTGCGGAGGACGCGCTGCAGATCGGGCTGATCATGGTGCGTCTTGCGAAGGAAAAGTATGGCCAGCCGGTCTCCGTGCGCATCATTACCAATGGCCATGCGACCTTCGAATACTATATGGAGGGAACCGACAGCTACAATCGCTGGTGGATGGACAAGAAGCTCAACACCAGCCGCGCGTCCGGCGTCAGCTCCATTCGCACGATGGTGGAGCTGGGCGAGGGGCTGCGGCAGCCCATACCGGAATTCGATGTGGACAATAACTTTGCGCTCTGCGGCGGCTGCGTTCCGGTCAGAACACCGCAGGGGCGGCTGCTCGGCTATGCGCAGAGCTCCGGCATGCGGCACGAGCAGGATCACCAGCTGATCATCGACGCGCTTTCGGAATATCTGGGCATCGAAGTGCCCTCGCTGCTGAAATAAGCGATCACATTCAAAGGAGCCTTACAGGATGGTGCAATTATCTCTGGGCATGCTCGAACGCTATGAGATCCCAAACCGCCGCCCAGGCCGCGCGCAGGCGCTGCTGCTGGGGGCGGATCGGCTGATGCTGGGCTGCGCCGCGCCGCTGCTGGACGCGGCGGGCATGGGCGCATGCTGCGTATGCGAAGCTGCCGACGCGCTGCGCGCGCAGGACGGCATGTACACGCTGCTGCTGCGCGGCGAGCGCGAGGATGGCGGCGCGATCCGTGAGGAGTGCGTGATCCAGTCCATATGTCAGGTCTGCGCGCCCGAACGGGATTTTGCCGAGATCATGGCCTTTGCCGGCACGGACATGCAGCTGCTTATGATGAGTGCAGACGCGGACGCGTCCTCGCTGGCGCTGGCGGCGCGCGCGTGCTATGAGGCATGGCGCTGCCGTAAAACGCTGCCGCGGCTGCTGATCTTCAGCGAGCGCCCGGCGGACGATTGCGTCCAGGCGCGGCTGCGCGCCATGGCAGCCATCGCGCGCGGCTGGCATGGCGGCGCGGAATTTGCAGCGGCGCTTTCAAATGCCGACGCGCAGGCCGTGCTCGCAGGCAGGCTGTGCGGGCCGCTGAACGTATCAGAGCGCACGGCGGCGCAGCGCGAAATGAATTATCGCGACGACTTTATCGCCTGGGCGGAGCCGGAAAACGTCTGCGCCTTTGAGCATGGCACGCCCGAAGATCTGAAGTGCGCGGCGGGGAACGCCGATTACGAGGCGGCGCGCATCGCGCGGACGCGGGTGTTCGACGCGCTGGTGTTTCTCTGCGCCGGACTGGGCTATCTGGCGGGCAGGCGCAGCTTTGCGGACGTATTGGACGATGAAGCGCTGCGCGGCTTCATTGGCCGCACATTCACGCAGGAGATCATGCCCGCGCTTCCGCTGCCGAAGGAGCAGGCCACACAGGCCGTCATTTCGGCATTTTCGCGGCTGGAAAACCATCAGAACGATATGCCGCTGCTCGAGATTGGCGGCGGACTGCTCGGCGGCATGCCGCGCAGCGTGCTGCCCGCAATCCGCGCATATGCCGAACGCGAATTCGACGCGCCAAAGCGGCTCACACTGGCGCTGGCCGCTGCCGTGATGCTCTATGCCGGCGCGCGTCTGAACGCCGGCGGACAGTGGGAGGTCGCCCGCGGCGAGGAGCTCAGCCCGATCTACGATGAGGCCGAGGTGCTTGCCCTGTTTTCCACGCTTGCCCACGACATGCCTGCCGAAACGCTTGCCTACGCCGTGCTGGCCGACCGTAGCATGTGGGGCGAGGATCTGCGCGAGATTCCCGGGCTTGAAATGCGGCTGTGCTTTGATATTTCCGCCATACAGCGCGCGGGTCTGATGGAGACGCTGCGGCGCGTCGACCGGGATGACGAATAGGACTTTCTCCATCGCGCGCTCCAAAACCGGAGCAGCATATATTTTTGAGGAACAAGTATGATGGAAGCTCGAGAGGGTCGAAGCCCTCTCGAGCTTCCATTTTTCGCCTGCTTATCCGCCATGCCTCCATGCGCGTATCCACCATACAGCTTTCGGAGCGCGCTTTTCCATAATTAACCGAGCCGCGCGTGGCAAATTAACATTTGGTGTGTATACTCGCTTTTGCACTCAGTCAATGACTGTCAACATAATATTACAATAAACAGAAAGGAATCAAACTGCGCATGGATATTTCAGAGAGCCAGTCGCTGCTGATGGAAACGCTGCCGCAGTGGAACCACTACATCGCGCGGCCGTTCAAGCGTTTTTTAGACGAGGGCATGTCCCCGCCGATGTTCCACGGCATGCAGCGGCTGCGCCAGTCCGACAGTCTGATGACGATGACGGAGCTGGCCAAATGGCTGCGCATGCCCAAGCAGCAGGCGACGAAGCTGGTGGATCGGCTGATCGAGCGCGGCATGGTGGAGCGCGTGAACGATCCCAACGACCGGCGGTTGACGCGGCTGCGGCTCACGTCCGCGGCCATCCAGTATATGGATGATTTCAAGCGCCGTCAGGTCGAGTATTACCGCGAGCTGCTTTTGAGCATGCCGGAGGACGACCAGCGGCGCTTCACCGAAGCCATACGGACGCTTCACGATATTTTCGGCCGCATGCCGTGCGCAGACGGCCTGGAAGGCCATGAGAAAGAGAGGCAATAGAGATCTATGCTGAAAAAGCTGGCAGGCTGTATTCGAGAATACAAAAAGCCCACCCTCGTCACGCTGGTACTGATTGTGCTGGAGGTCGTGATCGAGGTCATTATTCCGTTTATAACCGCCAATCTGGTAAACCAGATCAAGGCGGGCGTGCCCATCGCCGCGGTGCTCGAGGTGGGCGCGGTGCTGGTGGGGCTGGCGCTGGTGTCGCTGGCGTGCGGCGGCGGCGCGGGCGTGAGCTGCGCGCGCGCTTCTGCGGGCTTTGCGCGCAACCTGCGCCACGATGCGTTTGCGCGCGTTCAGGCGTATTCGTTTGAAAATATCGACAAGTTTTCCTCCGCGTCGCTGGTCACGCGCATGACCACGGACGTGAGCAACGTGCAGATGGCGTATATGATGCTCATCCGCACGGCGGTGCGCTGCCCGCTGATGTTCGTCTTCTCCATCACGATGGCCTATATCATGGGCGGCGCGCTGGCGACCACGTTCGTCATTGTAGTGCCGCTGCTGATCTTCGGGCTGATGCTGATCGCGCGCAAGGCAATGCCCGCGTTTCGCAGCGTATTTAAAAAATACGACCGCCTGAATGAATCCATCGAAGAAAACGTGCGCGGCATGCGCGTGGTCAAGAGCTTTGCCCGCGAGGACTACGAAAAGCAGAAGTTCGGCGTGGCAGCGGACAACATTCGCCGCGATTTCACGCGCGCCGAGCGCATTGTGGCGTTCAACGCGCCGCTGATGCAGTTCAGCATGTATTTCAACACCGCGTTCGTGCTGCTGGTGGGCGCGAAGCTCACCGTTACCAGCCACGGTGCGACTGTGGACGTGGGGCAGATTTCGGCGATGCTTAACTACGGCATGCAGATATTGATGTCGCTGATGATGCTGTCGATGATCTATGTGATGCTCACCATGTCTGCCGAATCCGCGCATCGCATTTGCGAGGTGTTGGACGAAGCGCCCGCGCTGGCCTCGCCGGAGAACGCCGAAACGCACGTCGCGGACGGCTCGATCGATTTTGAAAATGTGAGCTTCAAGTACAGCGCCGGCGCGCAGAGCTTTGCGCTGTCGAACGTGAATCTGCACATCCCCTCCGGCATGACGGTGGGTATACTCGGCGGCACGGGCTCCAGCAAATCTACGCTGGTGCAGCTGATTCCGCGCCTGTACGACGCCACCGAGGGCTGCGTGAAGGTCGGCGGGCAGGATGTGCGCCGCTACGATCTGGAGGCACTGCGCAGCGCAGTGGCGATGGTGCTGCAAAAGAATCTGCTGTTCTCCGGAACGATCGCCGAAAACCTGCGCTGGGGCAATCCGGACGCTGCGGATGAGGAGCTGCGCGAGGCCTGCCGTCTGGCGCAGGCGGACGAATTCATTTCGGCCTTCCCAGACGGCTACGATACCCACATCGAGCAGGGCGGCGCGAATGTTTCCGGCGGCCAGAAGCAGCGCCTGTGCATCGCCCGCGCGCTGTTGAAGAAGCCGAAGATACTGATTCTGGATGACTCCACCTCCGCCGTGGATACGCGCACCGACGCGCTGATTCGCGAGGGACTGCGCCAGTATATTCCTGAAACCACGAAGATCATCATTGCGCAGCGCGTGGCCTCCGTGCAGGATGCCGACCTTATCCTCGTGATGGATGGCGGCCGGATCGCCGCCACGGGCACGCACGCGGAGCTGCTGGCATCCAACGAGATCTACCGCGAGGTCTATACCTCGCAGACGATGGGAGGCGCAGAAGATGAAGCAGATGAATAAGCCCGCGCCGGGCATGCGTGCGAGCACGAAGGGCGTGCTTGGCCGCGTGCTGAAAATGCTGTACGCGTATTATCCGAAGCTCGTGCCGCTCACGGCGGTGTGCATACTGCTATCTGCGGCTACGGCTGCGGTGCCGTCCATATTTACGCAGAAGGTCATTGCCGTAATCCAGAAATGGTATGAAAGCGGCGACTGGGCGTCGGCGCGCGCCGAGATCATACCGCTGATCGCGCTGCTGATCGGCATATATATCGTGTCCGTGGCCGCCATAGCGGTGTATACGCAGCTGATGGCCAACATCACGCAGGGCTTCCTGAGCCGGATGCGCTGCACCATGTTCAACGGCATGCAGAATCTGCCCGTGCGCTTCTTTGACAGCAACAGGCACGGCGACATCATGTCCTATTACACCAACGATATTGACACGCTGCGCCAGCTGGTCTCTCAGGCGCTGCCCACGCTGCTGCGCGCGGGCACGCTGGTGGCCTGCGTGCTGGGCATCATGCTGTATTACAGCCTGTGGATGACGCTGGTGGTGCTGCTGGGCGTGGTGCTGATGCTGCTGGTTTCCAAAAAGCTCGGCGGCGGCAGCGCGAAATATTTCATCCGCCAGCAGGCTACGCTCGGCCGCGCGGAGGGCTACATTCAGGAGATGATGAATGGCCAGAAGGTCGTGAAGGTGTTCAACCACGAGGCGGCCAGCCAGAGGGATTTTGACGAGGTGAACGATGCGCTCTGCCAGGACAGCAGCCGCGCCCACGCCTACGCCAATACGCTGGGGCCGATCATCATGAACATCGGCAACATCACCTATGTGCTGGTGGCGGTGGCGGGCGGCCTGTTCCTGCTGTCGGGGCTGAAGAACATATCGCTCTCCGGCATGGCGTTTGAGCTGAGCATCGTGGTGCCCTTCCTGAACATGACCAAGCAGTTTACCGGCAACGTCAACCAGGTTTCCCAGCAGATCAACGCCATCGTGATGGGTCTTGCGGGCGCGCAGCGCGTCTTTGCGCTGATGGATCAGCAGCCGGAGACCGACGACGGCTACGTCACGCTGGTGAACGCCGAGGAAAATGCGGACGGCACGCTGCGCGAGGCCGATCATCGCACCGGTATCTGGGCGTGGAAGCACCCGCATCAGGCGAGCGGCGAGGTGACCTACACGCGGCTGCGCGGCGACGTGCGGCTGGTGGACGTGGATTTTGCCTATGAGGAAGGCAAGGACGTGCTCCACGACGTGACGCTCTATGCCGAGCCCGGCCAGAAGGTGGCCTTCGTGGGCGCGACCGGCGCGGGCAAGACCACCATCACCAACCTCATCAACCGCTTCTACGACATCGCAGACGGCAAAATCCGCTACGACGGCATCAATATCAACAAGATCAAAAAGGCCGATCTGCGCCGCAGTTTGGGCGTGGTGCTGCAGGATACGAACCTGTTTACCGGCACGGTAATGGACAATATCCGCTACGGCAAGCTCGACGCTACGGACGAGGAATGCCGCCAGGCGGCGAAGCTCGCGGGCGCGGACGATTTTATCACCCGCCTGCCCAGAGGCTACGATACGCCGCTGGAGAACAACGGTGCGAATCTCTCGCAGGGGCAGCGCCAGCTGATCGCCATTGCGCGCGCCGCGGTGGCCGACCCGCCGGTCATGGTGCTCGACGAGGCGACCTCCTCCATCGATACGCGCACCGAGGCCATCGTGCAGCGCGGCATGGATAAGCTGATGGAGGGCAGAACCGTGTTCGTCATCGCGCACAGGCTCTCCACCGTCAAAAATGCCGACGTCATCATGGTGCTGGATCACGGCCGTATCATCGAGCGCGGCAGCCATGAAAAGCTGATCGCCGAAAGGGGCACCTATTACCGGCTCTATACCGGTGCATTTGAACTGGAATAAATCATTAATAAAAGGTCACCGGCGTGCTCTAGTAGAACACGCCAGTGGTTTTTTTTTAGATACCTGCGGCGAAAAAGCGCTTCGCCGTTTGGTATGATCAGCGCCTGTGGTGGTTCAGGAAATCGCTCAGCTCCTCCATGGCTTCCGCGAGCTGCGCCGGCTCCGGCAGCATGACGATGCGGAACCGCATGTCCTCGTGCCAGTCGAAGCCGTCGCCGGGAATGACCAGAATGTGCTTCTCGTGCAGGAATTTTATGGAGAAGTCGTGCGCATCCTCAAAGCTGTACAGCTTATGGTCGAGCCCGGGGAACAGATAGAACGCCGCATGGTTCATGACATAGTGAACGCCTTCGATCTTTTTCAGGCCGTCGATCACTGCCCTGCGCTGCTCGTACAGCCTGCCGCCGGGAACGATCATTTTCTGCGTGCTGTTGCGATCCGCCATGGACGCCGGTATGACCAGCTGGGTCAGCGCGTTTCCGCACAGGCGCATGGAAGCCAGTTGCATTACGCCGTCCTTGATCTCATCCAGCCCAGGGCCGGAAAACACCATCCAGCCGCAGCGGAAGCCGCACACGATGTGACTCTTGGAAAGCCCGTTGAACGTGACGCAGGGCAGATCGGGCGCGAGCGCCGCGATGGATTCATGCGGCAGGCCGTCCATTACCAGGCGGTCGTAGATCTCATCCGCCAGCAGCACCAGATGATTCTGGCGGGCGATCTCCGCGATCTCCATCAGAATTTCGTGGTTGTACACAACGCCCGTGGGATTGTTCGGATTGATAATCAGGATCGCCTTGGTGCGGTCGCTGACTTTGCTGCGAATATCGTCCGGATCGGGGTTCCAATCATTTTCAGGGTCGCAGCGGTAGAAGTGCGGCACGCCGCCGCAGAGATAGGTGTTGTTGCTCCACAGCGAATAGCAGGGGGACGGCAGCAGAATTTCGTCGCCGGCCCCGATCAGGGCGGAAACGAGCATGGACGCCGCCTCGCTGACGCCGTTGCAAATGAACACGTCATTCGGCGTGATGCCCTGCAGGCCGCGGGAGGCGTGGTACGCACAGATGGAATCGCGCGCCTCGATCATGCCGCGCACGTCGCAGTAGGGTACTGCCCGATCGACCTGGGCGATCAGCGCCTCGCGTACGCTCGGCGGCAGCTCAAAGCCAAAGCGCGCCGGATTGCCGGTGTTCAGCTTCAGAATGTGCGTCCCCGCGGCCTCCATGCGCAGCGCTTCCTGATACAGCGGGCCGCGAATATCGGAATGGACGTGATCCAGATGTTTGGAACGAGAGATCATTTTATCAGGCCTCCAGAGCAGATGATCGATATTACAGCGCGTCGGATGAACGCGATTTTTGACGTTACTCCAGTATACCACCTTTGCGTGCATATGTCCATTCATTCTTTGTTTAGAGCGTGTTTTAAAAGCCCCAGTTTCGCTGGTTACTGACCTTTAAGCAAAAAAAACCGGCGGTTCCCGCAAAGAATCGCCGGATTCGGCTTGTCAAAAAAGGATTTTGACAAGCCTGGTGGACGGGGAAGCAAGCTCCCCCGCCACTGCCACCCTCACCAGTTTTTGCTAAAATCCTTCGGATTTCCGAGCGCAAAAACTGCAGGGAAACGATTTTTGCTCTGGAAAATGAGATTTTCCGCTGCAAAAATCGCCCCGTGCCCACCGTACACGCCGCTGGGCACGATTGGAGGTTCGAGGAGGCTTCGACCTTTTCCAGTTCTCCTGTTTTTTCGACAGAAGGAACCCATCAGAAATTATCCAGATTCAGCGCCGCGCTGCCGACGCCGTTTTCGCCGTCGGTCAGGCTGTCATCGTTCAGCGTGAGCGTGTATTTCATGCCCTCCTGAAGCGAAACGGTCTGGCCGCCGTCATCAAAGAGCATGGCCTCGTAGCTGCCGGCATCACCGAAGGCGTCGTCAAGGCCGTACCAGCTTTCGCCTGTGCCCAGATGCACGCAATAATTGCCGCCGGGCAGCCTGACCGAGGCGCGCCCCTCCGGGCCGATAAACAGCGCGGAAACGAGCTTGCCGCCCAGATACAGCTTGGCCAGCGTCGCCTGCCCCTCGATGGGATCCTGTATGCTCAGCATCAGCTGCATGCTGCGCCCCTCCAGATCCTCCGCGCGGTAGATCTCGCCGGTTGCGGGCCAGGGCTGCGCGCATTCTTTGGCGCGCGCCGCGCCGTCGCTCCAGCCGCAGGCGGCAAACAGCTGCGCCGCACGGTAGCCGCACCCCGCCGCCAGACTTGCGCACGCCAGATCGTAGTCCATTTCGCCCGCCTCGAGGCCCACGGTGCGGATCAGCGCCTCGGCGTCCTCCGGACTCTGCTGCACGCGCAGCCACAGCACGAGCCGCGCAAAGCACGCCGCATCCGCCGTTTCCACAGCTGCTGCGCCGCGCGCCGCCCGCGCCTCGTTCAGCGCGGCGAAGGTCTTGGAGCCGGCGTTGCCGTCCACATAGATGCTTGCGCCCAGCGCCTTCAGCAGCTTTTGCAGTCCCTTCGCGCTGCGGTTCTTCGCGCCCATTCCGATCGTTTCGCCCGAGGAAAGCGCTTCCCACGCGCTGTCGTAGTCGTCATCGTTCAGCTCGGCGAGCATCGCGCGCACGGCCTCACCGTTCAGCGCGCTGTCCGCCGCCGCGAGCCCGTCCGTTTCCACCGCTTCGGCGCAGGCAGCGCCCAGCAGCATCAGCATGGCCAGCAGCGCCGCCAGCATTCTTCTGCATTCCTTCATATTACACCTGTCTCCCTTCACATTTTATAAATTCCGCCAGCTTTTGATTGAGCTTCGTATAGACGCGCGCCTGAAACCACGGCTCCGTAGACGCCGCGATCGCGTCATCCAGCGCGAACCACCGGACATTGCTGTTTTCATCGGCCTTGGCGCGCAGCGGCTGATCCTCGTCCGCCTCGAGCAGGTAGGTGAAATTCAGGTGCAGGTGGCTGGAAACGTATTCGCCGCGCTTGACGTGACCATCCACCGTGAGCGCCTCCATTGAAAATATTTCCGGCGAAAGCGGCCGCACGCGCACAATGCCGCTCTCCTCGCGCACCTCGCGCAGCGCCACGCCCAGCAGGTCGCGTTCACCGTCGGCATGCCCGCCCAGCCAGCTCCACGAATTGTAGATGTTGTGGTACGCCATCAGTATCCTGCTGCGCGCGGGGTTGACCACCCATGCCGACGCCGTGACGTGCGCCAGACGATTTTCGCGGGTGAAGATGTCGGCAAAGCGCTCGACGCAGTCCTGTATCAGCGCCCGATCCCGCGCCTCCTGTTCGTTAAAGGGCACGAAGCGCCCGATCTGTTCAAGCAGCATGCGTCCCGCCTCCCTGTCATATTTCCTTGCGGATCGGCGTGCTCCACTGGCAGCCGCCGCCCAGCCTATGGCGGCGGCGATCAGCTTAAAGCGCCCGCCTCCGCGGAGCACTTTCGGACTCTGTCGGAGGCCGCAGCTCCGGCGCGTACGGCAGCACGCAGACAATTCATAATAAACCCGCTGCGGGTATTTGTCAATGTGCGCCACCGCGCCGGACGAGCAAAAAGAAACATCAAAACAAATGATGTAAATGAATGGATTGAGCAGCAACCTCTTACAACTGAATACAACTTCTTAGAAGGTGGATTACACTTTCAGAAGGCGGGCTTCATCTTTCTATTAATTGATATAGGTGTGAAATATCTTGGAAGATTTATCGTCTAAATGAATACCCCGTCCCCCGTCCATTCCCAATCTTGATGATCGTACCATTCTTCACCAAATCACCAAGGGCCTTTTCAATGGTTGTGGCACTGATATCAGGGCAGGCATCCATAATGTCCTTTTTGGTCACCTTTCCCAGTCTATTTTCGATGAACTGGCGCACGCGCTCTGGTTTGGAGATTCCCTTCGTGGTCAGATGCTCCACGCGGTCAGAGAATGTCTTGTATGCGCGCTTTATAATGCCCAGCGTGTAGGAGACGAACGGCATATAGTCGTTCGTGCCGTCATGCCAGCCAATAGAGCTTGCTTGCAGCGCATCGTAGTAGGTATCCTTCGTCTTTTCGATCAGCATTTCGATGCTGATATACTTGCCGACGATATATCCGCTGCGATACAGCAGCAGGAGAGTCAAGAGACGGCTCATGCGCCCGTTGCCATCATTGAAAGGATGGATGCAGAGAAAATCCAGCACGAACATAGGGATCAGCAGCAGCGGGTCAACCTCGCCGCGATCCACTTCCCGCAAAAACTGATTGCAGAGATTTTCAATCATATCTGGCGTTTCAAACGTAGCCGCAGGACGAAAGCGCACTCTCTTCGTTCCGTCTTCCAGCGCCTCCTCAATCACGTTGTCGGTGTTTTTGAAGTGACCACCGATACCAATTCCGCTGTACTGATACAGGTCACGATGAAGCTGCAAGATAACGTTCGCGCGAGGGGGGATGTAGTCATAGTTCTCATGAATCGTCGCCAACACGTCGCGATAGCCGGCAATTTCATTTTCATTGCGGCTGCGCGGCGCGGATTTCTCTTTAACAAGAGCCTGAATGCGATCATCCGAAGTATAAATCCCCTCAATGCGGTTGGAAGCTTCCGTGGACTGTATTTTTGCAATTTCCAGCAGATGTGACAGCACATCGGCCTTCGCTTCGATGAAAAGGTTCTGTTGTCCCTTATATTCATGGATATAGCCAAGCATATTGACGATATCGTTTGTCAAGAGCTTTGCGGCGGACGCTTTGAAATCAAATTCCCGCACATTGCACCTCCGAATTGCTTTTACTGCATTATTTTATCACGCTTCGATGCAATTATCAAGCGAATACAGATTAAATATGCAGATTCACGCCGCCACGCCGGACGAGCCTGCGGTATTCTGTGGGCAGCATTTCATACATCTTCCGAAATTCGGCGGTGAATTTGCTGGGGCTTTCGTAGCCCACGGCGCGCGAAATATCCGCGACGCTGTCGTCGCCGTCGCGCAGCAGCGCCGCCGCGCGCTCCATGCGGTGCTCGCGCATATGCGCGGCGATGGAGCTGCCGTAGACCGCCTTGAACAGCGCCTTCAGCGTGGATGGATTGATATGGAAGCGGCGCGAAAGCTCCTCTATGGTCACGCGGCTGGACAGATCCGCCGTCAGCGTTTCATGTACCCGCCGCACGATCTCCACCTGCTCCTGCGGATACTGCGCCGCCTCCGCGCCCGCGCGCTCGTCCGGCGACAGCTGGCGCGGCGCGATTTCGGAAATATCGCTTTCCTCCGGACAGGCGATGGCCATTGTCTTTTCGATCATAATGTGCAGCAGCTGCGCCTGCTCGCTGTCCGACGCGCGGTAGCACACCTCGCGCCCGCGCCGGCGGCTGACGATCAGACCGCTGTCCTTGAGCTGGCGCAGGTGGTGCGAGACCGCCGGACTGCTCATTTCCATCAGCGCCGAGATGTCCAGCACACATTCCTCGCAGTGGCACAGCAGCCAGAATATGCGGATTCGGCTGCTGTCCGAGAGCTGGCGAAATACGTCGGCCACGGTCTGAAAGTGCTCCGTGCGCCGCAGGCACTGGCTCAGCTGCTCGATTTTGCCGCCGTGCTCGTGGTGATGCGGCAGATTGGATTCCGTCATGATGAAACACCGCCCTTTGCTGTTCCGTTTGGAAGTACTTTTCGCCCGTTCGGAAGAGAATACGCCCAGACGGTTGACTTTCCCTTCGACCCCGATTATACTTTAGGCATAACGATTAAACAAGTGCTTAATTATTAAATTCAACGACAACGGAGGGCAAATGCAATGAAGAAGACCTACAAGATCGAAGTGGACTGTGCGAACTGCGCAAACCTGATGGAAGAAGCGACCAAAAAGACGCCCGGCGTGGCGGACGCGGTGGTAAACTTCATGACGCAGAAAATGATCGTGACCTTCGAGGATGGGCAGGATGAGCGTGCGGTGATGAAGGCAGTGGTAAAGAACTGCAAGAAGGTCGAGGACGACTGCGAGATCTATCTGGACTAAGACCGCTTCGGGAGATAATTGCCACACCGCGAAGGGAGAGGAATAAGTCATGAATAAAAAGCAGAAAAAGATGCTGGTGCGCATTATCATCGCTACCGTAACGCTGGCGGCGGCAAAGCTGACGCAGGCGCAGGTCTGGGTCAGCACGGCGCTGTATCTGGTCAGCTACGCGGTCATCGGTTGGGATATTCTGCGCAAGGCCTTCAAGGGCATCCTGCACCGCAAGCTGTTTGACGAAAACTTCCTGATGGCGGTGGCGACGCTGGGCGCGATCGGCCTGGCGATTTATGAAAAGAGCGGCGATTACAGCGAGGCAGTGGCCGTGATGCTGTTTTACCAGATCGGCGAGCTGTTCCAGAGCTACGCCGTGGGCAAGAGCCGCCGCAACATCAGCGCGCTGATGGACATCCGGCCGGATTACGCCAATATTGAGGAGGGCGGCAAGCTCCGCCGCGTGGATCCGGAGGAGGTGCCCGCGGGCAGCATGATCGTGGTACAGCCGGGCGAAAAAGTGCCGATCGACGGCGTGGTCGTCGAGGGCGCTTCCACGCTGAACACCAGCGCGCTGACCGGTGAGAGCCAGCCGCGCGACGTGGGCTCGGGCGACGAGATCATCAGCGGCTGCATCAACATGACCGGCGTGCTGAAGATCAGAACCAGCCGGGCATTCGGCGAATCGACGGTGGCGAAGATACTGGAGCTGGTGGAGAATTCCAGCTCACATAAGTCCAGATCCGAAAACTTCATTTCGAAGTTTGCCCGCGTGTACACGCCCGCCGTCTGCTACGGCGCGCTGGCGCTGGCGGTGCTGCCGCCGCTGGTTCGGCTGCTGCTGGGCATGTCGGGCGCGTGGAACGTGTGGATATATCGCGCGCTGACCTTCCTGGTTATCAGCTGCCCCTGCGCGCTGGTCATCAGTATCCCGTTGAGCTTCTTCGCGGGGCTGGGCGGCGCGAGCCGAGAGGGCATCCTCATCAAGGGTTCGAATTATCTGGAAGCATTGTCTCAGACCAGGACGGTCGTGTTTGATAAGACCGGAACGCTCACGCGCGGCGTATTTGAGGTCAGCGGCGTGCACCACAGCGTGCTGGAACAGGAAAAGCTGCTGGAGTATGCGGCGCTGGCGGAATGCGCATCCTCGCACCCGATCAGCCGCAGCCTGCAGCGCGCCTACGGCAAGGAACTGGATCGCGACCGCGTAAAGGACATTCGCGAGATCAGCGGCAAGGGCGTTATCGCGAAGGTGGACGGCACGGAGGTGGCCGCAGGCAACGACAAGCTGATGGCTCAGCTGGGCGTGGATTATGTGAACTGCCACAGCGTCGGCACGATCATCCACATCGCCATTGATGGCAAATATGCCGGCCACATCGTGATCTCCGATGTGGAAAAGGACAGCTCGAAGGCGGCAATCGCCGCGCTGAAGGCTGCCGGCGTGGAAAAGACGGTCATGCTCACCGGCGATATTAAAAGGGTGGCCGATTATGTGGCGGAGCGCCTGGGCGTCGATCAGGTGCACAGCGAGCTGCTGCCCGCCGATAAGGTAGACGAGGTGGAGAAGCTGCTCAGCGCGCCAGACCGGAAGGGCAAGCTCGCCTTCGTGGGCGACGGTGTAAACGATGCGCCCGTGCTCTCCCGCGCCGACATCGGCATTGCCATGGGCGCGATGGGCTCCGACGCGGCGATCGAGGCCGCTGACGTGGTGCTGATGGACGACGACCCGATGAAGATCGCCAAGGGCATCCGCATATCGCGCAAGTGCATCCGCATCGTGTATGAAAACATCATCTTTGCGCTGGCAGTGAAGGCGCTGTGCCTGGCGCTGGGCGCCGTCGGCGTGGCCGATATGTGGGCGGCGATCTTCGCCGATGTGGGCGTGATGGTCATCGCCGTGCTGAACGCCATGCGCGCGCTGTATGTGCACAGGCTGTAATGGATCATCAAATAATAAACAGGCGGCTGCGCGGGAACCTCAGTTGTGTTCCCGCGCAGCCGCTTTACTTATCGAGTATGGAAATTACCGGCGCGCTCCGCTGGCACAGAATTTCAGGTAAACGGCGGCTCTCTATTTTAACCGCAGGTTCGCGGCACGCTTTTTGCGCTTGGCATGGTACAGATCCATATCCGCCGTGTGGATCAGGTCGCACACCGTTTCCCGCCCCGTTTCCACGCGGGCGCGCCCGATACTGACCGTGAAGCTGAACGGCGCACTGGCCTCGCGGTTGGAAATATCCAGCGCCTCGCGAATGCTCATGCATACCCAGTCGAGCTGCATTTCATCCTCGGCCTCGCCCGCAATGATGAACTCATCGCCGCCGAAGCGCCCGATGATGAAATCGCGCGGCACGGAAACCTTGAGCACGTTCGCCAGCCGCACCAGCGCGGCGTCGCCCTCCAGATGGCCATATTGGTCGTTGATAACCTTGAAATTATCTATGTCCAGCATCAGCACGCTCAGCCGCTTGTCGGGCACGCTGGAGCCGAGCTTGCGTGAAATATAGCGAAGCACCTGGTCGCGGTTGCTGATCTGGGTGAGGGTATCGATGGTGATGCGCGCCTCCTGGCTGGCGTCGAACACGAAGAGCGCCGCCATGGTCAGCGCCGCGCACTGAATGGGAATGTCGTAGCCCAGCAGCACCTGCGCCGGTACGGAAAGCGTGGGCAGCAGCGCAAAAAAGGCGATGGACATCATGGTTCTGCGCTGCACATAGTAATTCTTGTCCAGCAGCTTGATCAGCGCCTTGATAGATGTAACCACCAGATAAGCCGCGCTGATCACGACCTGCACCATATGCAGCGGCCCGCGATGGTAGCGATTCAGCGCGTCCACGCTGAAGATCCAGCCCGTGCAGGGCGAGAGGAGGATCATGACGCTGAGCAGCAGCGCCGGTATGCCGGAGAGCAGGCAGCTGCGCGTGTCCTTGGCGAGCGGGGATTTCTGCGTGCGCTCCGAATAGATAAACCACAGGTACGCACCCAGCCCCAGAAAGAAAAAATAGCCGCAATTGAAGATATAGCTCAGCGTGTGCGCGCTCTGCCCGGGCACCGCATGCACCAGCCGCCAGCCCGCGTCGCTGAGATCGACCAGCGCCAGGCAGCCCACCAGCCCGCGAAAAATGCGCGGCAGCACCTGCCTGTCCGCGCGGAACAGCAGGCGAATGGAAATATATGCCAGTATGGCAAAGCACATCAGGTTGATTTCCAGATATAGTGCGTCTGTCTGACTCATTTCTTCCCTTTCATTTTCTAAAGCAATATGCCGTATCGTAAAAACAGTTACTTCGATTTTACTACAAATCAAATCGCATGTCAACTTTTCACGCCGCTGCATGGAATTATCCCCGCAGCGCCGCGGCGCGCTTGACTTTTTGGCCGGTTTTGGGTATGCTTAGCCAATGGAGGCGTTAAGCGGCTTATGATAATACTTGGCATCGACCCGGGGCTCGCCACGCTGGGCTATGGCGTGATCGAAGCGGCGCGGGGCAATTACAGGCTGATACAGTACGGCGCGGTGATCACCCGCCCGGGGCAATCCATGCCGCAGCGGCTCAACGCGGTATTTCAGGGCGTGGATGAGCTGATGGAGACCTATCATCCGGACGAGGTGGCGTTTGAGGAGCTGTTTTTCTCCAAGAACATCACCACCGGCATGGCGGTCAGCGCGGCGCGCGGTGTGGCGCTGGTGGCCGTGGTGCGGCGCACCCGGCAGCTGTATGAATATACGCCGATGCAGATCAAGCAGGCGGTCACCGGCTATGGCGGTGCGGACAAGCATCAGGTGCAGCACATGGTGAAGCTCCTGCTGCACATGAACGACATTGCCCGTCCGGATGACGCCGCCGACGCGCTGGCCGTGGCCGTCACGCACGCCAACAGTCAGCATGCAAAGGAAATGTTCAGAATCAAATAGCAAAGGAGATTGACAGGCGATATGTATGCGCATATTGAAGGCGTCGTGGCGGAAAAGACGCAGGACGCCATCGTGCTCGACGCCAACGGCGTGGGCTATCTGCTGAATGTGAGCGGCGCCACGCTGGCCGCCGCGCCGGCCGTGGGCGAGCGGATGAAGCTCTACTGCGTGCTCAGTGTGCGCGAGGACGCGATGGAGCTGTTCGGCTTTTACAGCCGCGAGGAGAAAAAGATGTACGAGCGGCTGCGCGGCGTCAGCGGCGTGGGCTCACGCACGGCGCTGGGTATATTGTCGGCGCTGAGCGTGCGAGATCTGTCCATTGCGCTGATGAGCGGCGATTCCACCGCACTCACGCGCGTGCCCGGCATCGGCAAGAAGACGGCGCAGCGCCTGGTGCTCGAGCTCAAGGACAAGGTGGACGATTCGGCACTGTCCGGCAGCGCTGCCGTCGCACCGCAGCCCGCCGCGCACGGCGCCGAGGCCGAGGCCGTGGCGGCGCTGGTGGCGCTGGGCTATTCCGGCAGCGAGGCCGCCAAAGCCGTGTCCAGCGTGGCGGAGCAGACGCAGGAGACCGACAAGCTGATCTTCCTGGCGCTGCGCGGCCTGGGGAATGCGTGAGCGCCTCGATCTTCTTCAGTTTTCCTGGGTTTTCGACAGGCAAGCCCGCAGTCTTGAAAAAGCTGCGGGCTTCAAACCGCTGACAAACCCCGCAACTGCAGAAATTTCCTGAATGACTTCTGGCGAAGTTAAAATTTCTGCTTACATCGTCAACGCGGGCTGCAAAATCGGTTACATACGCCCGTGTATGCGCCCTCATTTGCAGCCCGCGTTTCCTTGTCTTGCAGGGTTTTTCA
>CAKUOX010000002.1 GCA_934670175.1 uncultured Clostridia bacterium
TGCCAACACTGATCGCCGTGAACGCGATGTTCACATTGCTCTCCGTATGGCCGTCCACCAGTCCGCGATCACCATTGGTCTGCTCCACGGTGTAGGGCGTGGTCGGATTCTTGCCGTGCGCCTGTCCATCGTATTCCACGCTGTTGCCCTGCGCCGTGAACGTCACCGGACGCGGATTGATTACCAGTTTGCCGTCCACAACCACGAATTCAACATTCGTGAAGTTCGTGCTGATGTTCTTGAAGTCGCCCGCCACGATGCCGACCGGGTATTCGCCCGCGTTCGTGCCCTTCGCAGTCCACGCTTCAGTCGGGGTTTCGGTCAC
Source organism: uncultured Clostridia bacterium (assembly GCA_934670175.1). Lineage (GTDB taxonomy): Bacteria > Bacillota > Clostridia > Christensenellales > Aristaeellaceae > SFTH01. The sequence continues at coordinate 326 of CAKUOX010000002.1, forward strand.
GCTGGTCTTCACATCGTACAGCGTATTGTCGGCCGTCATGGACTTGTAGCCCGTAACGCTGTGCTCCTTGCCGTCGTAGGTCACTGTGTCGCTGTTCTCAGTTACGGTTACGGTCACCTTCTCCGTGATCGGGTTGATCTTCAGAGCGCCGTCCACGATCACGAATTCAACGTTCGTGAAGTTCTTGCTGATGTTCTTGAAGTCGCCAGCTACGATGCCGACCTCATACGTGCCCGCGTTCGTGCCCTTCGCAGTCCACGCTTCAGTCGGGGTTTCGGTCACGCTGGTCTTCACATCGTACAGCTTATTGTCAGCCGTCATGGATTCGTAGCCCGTAACGCTGTGCTCCTTGCCGTCGTAGGTGTAGGTCGCGCTGTCCTCAGTGATCGTTACGGTCACCTTGGCGCTGATCGGGTTGATCTTCAGAGCACCGTCCACGATCACGAACGCTACGTTCGTGAAGTTCTTATTGATGTTCTCGAAATCGCCCGCGGCGACGCCCACGGGGTATTCGCCCGCTTCCGTGCCCTTCGCAGTCCACGCGGCGGTTTCGGTCGCCTTGACGCTGGTAGTTACGTCGTACAGATCATTGTCGGCCGTCATGGACTTGTAGCCCGTGACGCTGTGCTCAGCACCGTCGTAGGTGTAGGTCGCGCTCTTCTCAGTTACGGTCACGGTCACCTTGTCCGTGATCGGATTGATTACCAGCTTGCCCTCTTCCTGTTCAACGATGTAGTTTTCGGTCACGTCCACGCCAGCCGCGTCCGTGATCTTCACAGTACCTGTGAATTTGCCCGTGTACTCGCCAGCATCCGTACCGCTTGCAAGGTAGGTCAGGCCTTCATACTTGTGTCCGGTCAGAAGGCCGTCCGCCTCAATACCGGTAAGTCGCTGCTCACTGCCGTTGTACACCCTCGTATCGCTTTCGCCGGTGAAGGTGACCTTGAGCGTTGCCTTGGTGATCTTCAGAACGCCGTCCACAACCACGAATTCAACGTTCGTGAAGTTCTTGTTCGTGTTCACGAAGTCGCCAGCCTCGATGCCAACGTTATACGTGCCCACGTTCGTGCCCTTCGCAGTCCATGCTGCGGTCGCGGTCTCGGTCACGCTGGTCTTCACATCGTACAGCGTATTGTCGGCCGTCATGGACTTGTAGCCGGAAACGCTGTGCTCAGCACCGTCGTAGGTGTAGGTCGCACTCTTCTCAGTTACGGTCACGATGACCTTGTCGCTGATCGGATTGATTACCAGAGCGCCGTCCACGATCACGAATTCGACATTCGTGAAGTTCTTGTTCGTGTTCTTGAAGTCGCCAGCCACGATGCCAACCTCATACCTGCCCGCGTTCGTGCCCTTCGCAGTCCACGCTTCAGTTTCGGTCTCGGTCACGCTGGTCTTCACATCATACAGCTTATTGTCAGCCGTCATGGACGCATAGCCCTTGACGCTGTGCTCTGTGCCGTCGTAGGTCACGGTCGCGCTGTTCTCAGTGATCGTTACGGTCACCTTGGCAGTCACAGGAGTGATCGTCAGTTTGCCAGGCTCATAGGTCACCTTATAGTTCCCCTGCACCTCTTCGCCAGCAGCCGTGATCTCGTACTCGCCTACATCCTCTCCCGCTTTGCGGCTCAGCGTGTAGTCTACCTTGTCTTCACCCAGCAGTCCGCTTACCGTCGCCGTCAGCTCAGGATCGGCTTCTCCATATACCTTGCTCTTGTTCTCCGCCGTTACCGTTACGGCCTTCGGATTGATCGTCAGCGTGCCGTCAACGCTGTCGTTGAAGGTGTAGTTCGCCGTTACATCCACGCCGTCGCGCATGACCCTGTAGCTCTTAACGACGTTTTTGCCTTCGTCGCCCACGTTCGTGGCGCTGCCCTCGACAACCGCCGTCAGCACGTCGCCTTCCACCAGCACGCCCTGCGTGTAGCTGTAGCCGCTGTCCGTCAGCGGGGTTCCGTCGTAGGTCTTGTCTTTGCTGTTCGCGGTGATGGTGATCGTGTTTTCCGTGATCGGGTTGATCTTCAGAACGCCGTCCACGATCTTGAACGTGACGTTCGTGAAGTTCTTATTCGTGTTCTCGAAGTCGCCCGCGGCGATGCCAACCGGGTATTCGCCCGCGTTCGTGCCCTTCGCAGTCCACGCGGCGGTTTCGGTCGCCTTGACGCTCTTGGTCACGTCGTACAGCGTGTTGTCAGCCGTCATGGACTTGTAGCCCGTGACGCTGTGCTCATTGCCGTCATAGGTCACGGTCGCGCCGTTCTCGGTGACGGTGACGGTAACCTTGTCGGTCACAGGGGTGATCGTCACATAGCCGTCGATCACTGCCTTGATGGTCACGTCGTAGTTGGCGCTGGTGACGGTGAAGGAGTCCTTGGTCAGACCCATGTACGTCGTGCCAACGTCCGTGCGCCTTGCGATGGCGAGTACATTGGGCTTGAGGCTGATCGTAATCTGACCCGGCTTGCCGTTGAAGCTGTAGTTGTAGCCGTTCGCCTCGTGCTGCCTGCCGTCGTACACATGCGTTTCATTGACGCCCGTGATGGTGACGGTGGCCTTAGCCTTGTTGATTACCAGCGTGCCATCATTCGCCTTGGTAATGATGTACTTACCAGTTCCATCCACCGTGCCGACGGTGTTTTCCGCAAACTCTGCCGGATAGGTACCCGCATTGGTGCCCTTCGCGCCGACAGTGATGGCGGTGAAGTCAGCGTCTGCAGGTGCGCCGGTGAAGCCGCTGACGGAGTGCTCATTGCCGTCGTAGGTTACAGTGTCGTTGCTAATCGCGGTCAGTTCTACATTCTTATAATAGTAGAAAATGATCTTGTTCTCGCCGGTGCCGATGGTAATGGTCTTCGTCTCGTCAGAGACCGCCGTATAGCCACCAATCGTAGCCGGACTCTCGGTCACAGTAGCGTTGTAGGTCTGCTTATCGACCGTCTTGCTGTTGGCAACGGGCGTGGTGGTGCCGTTCCAATAGTAGTAAACGGTGTAGCTCAGATCGCTGCGCTTGGTGTATGTAACCGTCACTTCCACGTTGCTCGCGGGCATCGTGCCTGCGACCGTCGACTTGTCAGGCGTGTAGCCTTCGACGTTCGGAGAGATCACGGAATAGGTCTTACCGAATTCAACATCTTCAGTATGGGTTTTTGCCGCCTCGGTGCCACCCTCATACACATATTTGATGGTGAGCGTAAAGACGTTCTTCTCCCAGACGGCGTAGAGGACATTTTCGCCGCTATTATCCAGCAACACTTCTTCACCTAGTCCGAAAGCGTCGCCGCTTCCATCGCTGGCAGTGTTCCAGCCGGTCAGGGTGTAGCCAGTGCGGGTAAAGGTATCCTTGCCCTTGGTGGTGATGGTTTCGTTATTGGCGCAGGTCACACTCTGGCTTGGGCCGTCGCCGCCGTTGGGCTCATAGATCAGCGTAGCGTCGCCGGGACGCGCGCCCCACTGGGCGGTGAGGGTGATGACGTTCTGTTCATTGGCGTGATTGCTCTTGATCTGATACTTGTCGCGGGGCTGGTAGGTGGCCGCGCCATCAGACCAGCCGAGGAAGTATTCGCCATCATCAGCAACCAGCTTGCCCGGGGACTTGAGGTCAGCAAAGCTGTCCTCCGCGTAGGCCTTGGTATCCGCCTGAACCGTCACGTCGGTCTTGACGGTGTCGTAAACAATGGTAAAAGTGCCGTCCTTGGTGTAGTAGGGATAGAGGGTGATGTCGCTGTAAATCTTGGTGTCAACGTTGAAGGGTTCGCCGGTGCCATTCGGGCCGGTGCGCCAGCCGCGCCAGGTATAACCGGTCTTGTCCTTCATGATCGCTTTCTGAAGAGTTTTCAACTCCTCCGCATTAAGCGCTTCGCCATATGTGGCCGTAAGCGTCGTACCTTCATCGGTGCCATCGACCTTAATATGTGCCTTGCCGTTGACAGTCGGCTCCGCCCAATGGGCGTAGACGGTCACGTTCTGCGCGGGCATGGTCTTGCCGGTGAAGATAAACTTATTTCCGCCTTCAGGCGCGTCATACCAGCCGGCAAAAACGTAGCCTTCCTTGCCAGCGGGCGCGTCGGCATCGGTGAGCTCGTAGTTGCCCGCGTCCGCGATGCTCTGCTGATACAGGTAGTGGGTTACCTTCGCCTGAGAGCCGCTGTTGATGTAAACAACGTTATAGCTATTACGATCATAGTAGAATTTGGAACCCGGATACCTGTCTCCGTTCTTCGCGCTGTATTGCACGTTGCAGGTGAAACCGGTCATCTCATACCGTTCTTCATCCGTAACGGTACCGTTGCTATAACCAGTATCCGTGTGATCCAGCCTATAAGTCTTGCCGCCTACGGTTTCTGTACCACTTTCGCCGGGAAGAACCTCTACATAATAGTAAGCTTTACCGCTGCCACTCGCCTTGCCGTAGAAATTCTTGCCTCCAATGGGCATAGTATCGAGGTTCGACTGCGCCGTATTTTGATTATTCTGGGAGACATACCAAAATGTACCAGTCGGCCACTTGGCTCGAATATTCGCGCCGTGCTTAGCCGTAATGCGCAGACTGATATTTTCTTCCCAAGTGCTAGGACTCCAAGGAAACTGCCCAGATTCCTCTTCAAAGAACTTCACTTCATACACATTGCGCTTGTAGTACACATTCACGATCGTCGAGCCGTCGCCCGCGATGGTCTGCTGCGTAATGGTCTGCGCGGTGAAGCCGGTATAGCTCTTCGCCGCCGCGCTGGTCTGCTCGCCGGTGGTGCCGGTCTTGACTTCAGATTCCGCATAGGAATACTCGTCATCGTCGGCGTTCTCCTGCCAGTGGATGACGGTATACTGGGTGTTATCATTCTTCGTCCAGACGGCATAGAGCGTCAGCGCCGTGGTGAGGGCATTGCCGAAGGTGAACTTCGTGCCGCCGACGGTCTCCGACCAGTGGTCAAAGGTATAGCCGGGGCGGGTGGGGGCGGCGGGCGCGGTGGTCGTGCCGTTGCCCTTTACGAACGCGGGCGCGACATAGGAGCCGCCCTGCGAATCGTAGGTGATCCAGTGGCCGTTCTCAACCCTGGCCTTGAGGGTTACGTCGCTGCCGTTCAGCGTGACAGAGGATACGAGATTGCCGCTCGCGTCCTCCCAGCCGACGATGGATTCCTCATTGCCGACGGGGTAGGTCACGCCCTTCGTGGAGATCGATTCGCCCGCCTTGCCCTTTTTCGTGACCATGACTTCGCCCTTATCATTGGTAAAGAACACGAAGTACACGTCCGCGAATTGAGCGCGATATGTAGTCTTCGTGGTCTCGGTCACGGTGACCTTGCCGAAAACGGGAGCGCTGCCATCGTCAGCGAGCCAGCCGACGAACTCCTTCTTGTCGCTGTCCGCCGCCGGCGTGCCGGGGTTCTTCAGCGTCTCGTTGTGCTTCAGGATCTGGCGATCAAATTCCGTATCGCCATTCATGAAGATATAGGTAGCGGTCGCTACCGGCGGCCTCACGATACTCCGCAGTGAGATGCCGGAGCTGGTCTGCGTGCCGCCCGACACGGGGACGATGGCAGCCAGCGCGTCCACAGGCATGCAGCTGGCGAGCATCAGCACCGTCAGCAGCAGAGCGAGATACTTGCGAAACTTGTTTTTCATAGAAACTCTTCCTCCCATGAAATTCAGGTAAAGCACCGTTTATTGCCCCTCTCAGGGCATCGAAGCCGCCGGGCGGGGAAGCCCCGCCGGGCGGTCAACCTGTACTGAATCTGGAACTATCATTCGCCGCCGAGCAGCTCGTCCGCCACTACGACGCCGTTGATCGTGACCGCTACGCGATAATAATCGGTATAGTTTTCTTCGGTCACGTTCATCGTGTAGGTCGCCTTGTCCGCGCCGGAGATATCCGACCAGGTTCTGTTATCGTGGCTGGACTGCCACTGCAGCGTGTACACGGTGTCCTCGTAGCCGTCGAGCACGGCGTAGAAGGTGACGCGATCGCCGAAGGTGACATAGTCGCCATCGTAGGCGAGGTACACGGAAACGGAGCGATCGGCGTTCAGCTTATCCTGAATGACGGCGACCAGCTTCGCATCGTCCGGCACGGCTGTGACCTCGGGCTCAACAGTGACCTCCGGCTCAGCGGTGATCTCGGGTTCAGCCGTCGCTTCGACCGTGGACTCAAGCGTGGCTTCGACCGCGGGTGCGGCCGTGGCTTCTACCACGGGTTCAAGCGTGGCCTCGACCGTGGGCTCAAGCGCGGCTTTCACCGTGGGGAGCGCGCTCGCCTGCTCAACCGCAGCTTCGGGCGCGGCCTCTGCCGGCGCGGCAGCTTCCGCATGCGGAACCTCCACCGGTGCGGACACCTCCGCGCGCGGGGCTTCCACCGGCACGGTTTCCTCCGCCAGTACCGCCGCATTCGCAGCAAAGAGCATGCAGCCCGCCGCGACAACCGCCATCATCTTTTCAAGCATCTTCTTCATGGTTCTGACCTCCCTATATGAACTGATTTTCTAGACCTTTTTGGTTTATAAGCCAAGTCTATCAATTCATACTTACCTGGGCGGTTACATCGCCATGAGCTGAGCGGCTTTTTTGGGCAAATCCGCTTTTTTTCTAAAAATTATCCGTTCTTATCCGGCTCGGCGCGCATTTCCTCGCCTTTGTTTTGCCGCAATTCGCGCCGCTGGCGCACGATGGCGCCATCGTCGATCGGGCCGACACAATAGTTGAAGGGCACGGTGGAGTTCGGGTACTTCTGGAAGAACAGGCGCTTGATGCGCTCCATGACCATGCTGCCGGTGGTGTAATTCACCTGCGGCAGGAGCACTGCATAGAACGTAGGCGAAAAGCGCGTGATAATATCGCCCTTGCGCAGGTTGGTGCGCATGATTTCCAGCAGGCCGTTCATGATGTTATCCTGCTTGAGGCTGTCCATCGGCTCGTTGGGATCGCCGATCATGATGACCGCCAGGAAAATGGCGACGTCCATGCGCTCCATGCTGCGGCGCTCGAGGTTGTAAATCTCTTTGAAGACGGCGTATTCGCAGACGAACGCGCCCTTCTGCTCGCCGCCCTCGCGCAGCTCGCTGCGGATGGAATCCAGATTGAATTCCAGCGTTTTGCCCGCGCGCACGATCTGCTTGTAGAATTCGCGCATATCGTCGCTGGGCTGCACGCCGAGGTAGCGGTAGTTCAGGTGCACGATGTGCTTGTACTGCGCAAGTGCGTCACTGGTGCGGCCGGTCTGGATCAGCGCGGTAATCAGCTCCATGTGCAGGCGCTCGTCAAAATTATCGACCTCCAGCGCGGTGCGGCACACGGTTACAATTTTCGCGTAGTCCTTTTCCGATTTCAGCAATTCCAGATAGGCGTATACGGCGGAAATGTAATCGGAATGCAGCTGCGTGGCGCGGGAAAGAATCCACTCGCTCAGCTCGCTGTTCTGCAAAAGATCGCCCCGATACAGGCGCAGCAGCTCCTCGTAGAGGCGCTTGGTTTCCGTCACGTCGTCCTGGCGGGTCATCAGCCGCTCGAGGATGGCGTATATGTCGTAAAGGTCGATGGTCATATCCGGCCGGAGCTCCCAGTGGTACGCGCCGCGGTCGGACACGATGCAGTCGCCCAGCCCCGCGCTGATCTGGTTCAGCAGCGCGCGCGTGCGGCTGACCAGCGTTTTGAGCGCGCTTTCCGGATTGGCGCTGTCCTCGTCCGTCCACAGCGTTTCCAGAAGCTGAACGTTGGGCACGGGCGCGCCGCGGTTCAGGATCAGGTATTGAATCAGGCTCGCGCCCTTCTTCGATTTGCTGACCAGTCCCTCGGCCTTGCGCTCGTTGATATAGACCATAAAGGTGTGCATCATCTGAATGCGAATGGTATCCTGCATGCTGCCTCCTTTATTATTATCCCGCATTCACCGACTGCGGCGAATTACGCGATCTGGCGTAGCTGCGCGCCGGAATGTGATTTCAACTTGCATTATAATGAAGAAACCGATATTATTACTGCTTAATTTTACCACAGCAAAGTCACAATGTCAACGCGCAGCGCAATAGTTCAAAAATGTTTGCGAAATATATGCGTAACTTTTTAGGCGTCCCCAGGGCGCGGACAAATGCGCAAAAATGCGCGAAAAGTCCGCAAAACGCGCCCTTTCGGCGGAAAATGGCGCGCCGTGCGGCGGTCAAAGCGCCGCATTGCGCTCAGATTGTACAGCTTTTTGTGAAAATTTTTCGGTAATTAAAAGATTTATTGTAGTAAAATCTACATTAAATTGACCATGTTCCGCGCGGCAGGGATGATGCGCGTTCTGGTCTGCATGCGGCGCTCGATCGCGGCTTTACCGGTTACTGCGCAAGCCTAGCCCTTTTCCCGCAGCGCATCGATGAGCTGATAGACGAGGCGTTCGTTTTCCGCGGACAGGCCGGAGGTATCGATCTCGCGGCGGCTGTGTATGCCGAGGAGGTAGTCGGCGGAGACGCCATAGACATAGCAAATCCGAACCAGGATTTCATAGGAAGGGTATCGCAGGGACGTTTCATACGCGCTGACGATGCTTTTAGAAAGCCCCAGACGCTTTGCCAGCATCTCCTGCGTCCAGCCCTTTTCCAGACGCAGCGCTTTCAGGCGTTTACCAAAGTCCAGCAAATCGATCCCTCATTTCACTGATAGTGGACAAAGTTTACAATAGTATCGGACACTATCGGTAGATTAATCATCTTTTAGTGGATATATGCGTTTGAATTTGGTATACTCAGAATCAAAAAAGGGGGGCTCGCACATGGATTACCGTTTGCTGGGCGCGCGCGTACAGCGGGCGCGGCGCATCAATGGCCTGACGCAGGAGCGGCTTGCGGAAATGGCGGGCATCAGTCTGTCGTTCATGGGGCATATTGAGCGCGACACGCGCAAGGCGAGCGTCGAAACGCTGGTGGCGCTCGCGCGGGCGCTCGGCGTGTCCACGGACGCGCTGCTGCTGGGCGCGCCCCTAAGCGGCACGCTGAGCGAGGCAAAGCGCGCGGAATATGCGCGCATGCTGCGGGAACTGGCAGAGCTGATGTGAGGGAGGCTCCCGCCGAGTCTCTATATAGGATATTAAAGCCCTCGGGGGAAAGCATTATCGTCCGCCCTTCGCGGACGAAGAGCCTTGACTTTTAACCTTCTTATTGTTATAATAACGGCGATACATAAAGGTCTACGGAGAAATAGTTTCCATCGCGCGCGCAAGCGACAGAGAGCGGCTCTCAGGCTGAAAGGGCGGCAGGCAGCGGCGGCGGCAAACGGCCATCTCCGGCGGGAGGAAGCGCCTTTCTTCCCGGGCCTCGCGCAGGAAATGGCGCGGCGGCGGCCCCCGTTACGGGCGATCGAGTGGGTCTTTCGGGCGAACGCGCGAGGGATCAATCAGGGTGGTACCGCGAACGGCATCTTTTCGTCCTTGAGGGTGAAGGGTGCATTTTTTATCCAACGATAGAGCTATATAAGGAGAAGATTAAGCATGAACGCAAGCATCAAGACCGCCGACGATCTCAGAGCGCTGTTTCTGAAATTCATGAAGTCCAAGGGACACGCCGAAATCCCCAGCGCATCGGTCATTCCGGAAAACGACCCGACCGTACTGTTCACCACGGCGGGCATGCACCCGCTGGTGCCGTACCTGATGGGCGAAAAGCACCCGATGGGCACGCGCCTGACCGACGTGCAGAAGTGCATCCGCACCGGCGACATTGACGATGTGGGCGACCCGAGCCACCTGACGTTCTTTGAAATGCTGGGCAACTGGTCGCTGGGCGATTATTTCAAGGAGAGCATGATTCCCTGGAGCTGGGAATTCCTGACCGGCGAGGAATGGCTGGGACTGCCGAAGGAGCGGCTGGCCTTTACCGTGTTCGAGGGCGACAACGATTGCCCGCGCGACGAAGACGCCGCGAACCTCTGGCGCGCGCAGGGCGCGATTCCGGACCATGTGTTCTACCTGCCCAAGAAGCACAACTGGTGGGGCCCTGCCGGCGTGACCGGCCCCTGCGGCCCCGACAGCGAAATGTTCTGGATCACCGACAAGGCGCCCTGCGGGCCGGATTGCTCGCCGGCGTGCAGCTGCGGCCGCTACTTGGAGATCTGGAACGACGTGTTCATGCAGTATGAAAAGCAGGCCGACGGCACATTCATTCCGCTCAAGCAGAAGAACGTGGACACCGGCATGGGCCTCGAACGCACCTATTGCGTGCTCAAGGGCGTAAAGAGCGTATACGATACCGAGATCTTTGCCGGCATCATCGGCAAGATTGAGGAGCTTTCCGGCCGCAAGTATGGCGAGAGCGAGGATGTGACCAAGTCCATCCGCATCATCTCCGACCACATGCGCACCTCGACCTTCATCATCGGCGACGATCGCGGCGTTACCCCGTCGAACGTCGACCAGGGCTATGTGCTGCGCCGCCTGATTCGCCGCGCCGTGCGCCACGGCCTGAAGCTGGGCCTGCCCGAGGGCTTCACCTGCGAGATCGCGAAGGTCATCATCGGCCAGTATAAGAAGAATTATCCGGAGCTCGACCGCAACAGCGGCGTGATTCTGGAGCAGCTCAAGCTCGAGGAGGAGCGCTTCCAGCGCACGCTGAAGAAGGGTCAGGCGGAATTTGAAAAGGTGCTGGGCAACATGAAGCGCCGCAGCGCCGCCTTTGAGGGGCTCAGGGCCGGCCTGACGCCGGAGAGCACCGCAGCCGCGCTGAAGCTGCTGCCGCCGTCTCCGGAAAACCTGCCGGTAATCGAAAAGATCAAGGCCGGCACGATCACCGGCGCCGACATCGACCAGCTGATCGCGGGCTGCACCATCATCGACGGCCGCAGCGCCTTCAAGCTCTACGATACCTACGGCTTCCCGATCGAGATCACCTGCGAAATGGCCGAGGAAAACGGCGTGAAGGTGGACGTGGAGGGCTTCCATGAGCGCTTCAAGAAGCATCAGGAAACCAGCCATGCGGGCGCTGAGCAGCGCTTCAAGGGCGGCCTGGCGGACGCCTCCGAGGAGACCGCGAAGCTGCATACCGCCACGCATCTGCTGCAGGCGGCGCTGCGCAAGGTTCTTGGCCCCGAGGTGCACCAGAAGGGCAGCAACATCACCGCCGAGCGCCTGCGCTTCGACTTCTCCTTCGGCCGCAAGATGACCGACGAGGAAAAGGCCGAGGTCGAGCGCCTGGTGAACGAGGCCATTCAGGCCAACGTGCCCGTGGTATGCGAGGAAATGACCGTGGCGGATGCCAAGGCGCAGGGCGCGATGGGTCTGTTCGAATCCAAGTACGGCGAGCGCGTGAAGGTGTACACCATGGGTCAGTATTCCAAGGAGATCTGCGGCGGCCCGCATGCGAGCAACACCGGCGATCTGAAGTCCTTCAAGATCAAGAAGGAAGAGGCTTCCTCCGCAGGCGTGCGCCGCATCAAGGCGGTCATCGGCAATAAGTAATACCATGCGGCGGGGGAACGATTCTCCCGCCGTCATTTTAAAAACACCGGAGGAATCGAAGCTATGCTGAATCTTTCCAACAAATCCATCGCGGAGCTGATCGACCCCAGGGGCTATGACTGCGAATGCGGCAGGCACCATGCCGTGAACATCCGCTACATCAAAACCGGCATCGGCGTGATCGACTGCGTGCCGGAAATGCTTCAGGCGCTGGGCGTGAAGAAGCCCTTCGTGCTCTGCGACCGGAGCACCTGGAAGGCCGCGGGCGAAAGGGTATGCGGTATCCTGAAGGATGCGGGCATTCCCTATGTGCTGCACATTCTGCCCGTGGACAAGCCCGCGCCGGACGAGTGGGCGCTGGGCAACGCCATGATGCGCGTCGACCTGAGCTGCGACCTGATTCTGGGCGTGGGCAGCGGCGTGATCAACGACCTGTGCAAGGAAATCGCCTACAAGACCGGCCGCGTAAACGCCATCGTGGGCACCGCGCCGTCCATGGACGGCTTCGCCTCCGCCACGTCCTCCATGGAGCGCGACCATGTGAAGGTATCGCTGAACAACCAGTGCCCGCAGGGCATTCTGCTGGACGCGGAAATTCTGGCGCAGGCGCCGATGCGCATGCTGTGGGCGGGCTTTGGCGATATGGTTGCCAAGTACGTCGCCATCTGCGAGTGGCGCATCACAAACCTGATCACCGGCGAATATTACTGTGAGGCCGTGGCGGAGCTGACCCGCACGGCGCTGCGCAAGATCATGGCGAACGCGGACAAGCTGGTGCAGCGCGACCCCGAAGCCGTGCTCGCCGTGGCCGACGGCCTGGTGCTGGCGGGGCTGAGCATGGCGTTCGCGGGCTGCTCCCGTCCGGCGAGCGGCCTGGAGCACTATTTCTCGCACATGTGGGAAATGATGGCGCTGGATCGCGGCCAGCCCTACGATCTGCACGGCATACTGGTGGGCGTGGGCACGGTGCTCACCATGCGGCTGTACCAGTGGATCCGCACGCTGAAGCCGGATCCGGAAAGGATGCAGGCGCACGCCCGGGCGTACAGCTATGAGGCGTGGGAAAAGCAGGTGCGCCGCATCTTCGGCAAGGCCGCCGACGAGATCATTCGCATCGAAAACCGCGAAGGGAAGAACGACCCCGACCGCCTGCAGCAGCGCATCGTGCGCATACAGCAGCATTGGGACGATATTCTCGCCATCATCGACGAGGAGCTGCCGGACTACGACGCGCTCTATACCGCAATGAAGGCGACCGGCATGCCTGTGGAGCCCTCCGACCTGGACAATATCTCCACGGACGACGTGATCGCCGCCTACCTCGGCGCGCGCGACATCCGCGACAAGTACCTCTCCTGCTCGTTCCTGTGGGACATGGGGCTGGAAATGGAGGCCGCGGACTACCTGCGCAGCACGCTCGAGCATGCGTAGGAGGCGCTGACTGCGGCGGAATACAGCGTTCGCCGGTTTCTGGAAAACGTGGTCATGGCACGGGCATACTGACAGGCGCGCCGGACTCGATCGAGTCCGGCGCCCGCATTCAATCGGTATCAAAAAAACAAAGGAGAACAAGCGTGACTTTACAACTCAAACCCATTACCGAGGATAACTTTATCGACGCCTTCAACCTGAAGCTGGGCGCGGGGCAGGAAAAATTCGTTTCGCACCCCGTTCGCAGCCTCGCGCAGGCCTACGTCTACCGCGACCAGTGCCAGCCGTTCGGCATTTACGACGGCGACCACATGGTAGGCTATGTGATGGTGATCTACGATTACGACATTCCCGAATACGACGTCTGGCACATGATGATCGACGAGGCGCAGCAGGGCAGGGGCTACGGCAAGGCGGCGCTGAACTGCGTGCTGGATTACATTCGTCAGAAGCCCTTTGGCGATTCAGACCGCGTGGCGCTGACCTGCAACACGGAAAACGCCGCCGCGCTTAAAATGTACCGCGCCGCGGGCTTTGCGCCGACCGGCGTTGAGGACGACGGCGAGGCAGAGCTTGCGCTGGAGCTGGATAAGCGCTGAGCGCAGATGAATACTTGGAGGCAGGCATGAAATACAATCAGGAAATCACCTTGAAAAACGGCAGGGCCGCGCTGCTGCGAAACGGCGTGGCGGCAGACGCGGCGGCGGTGGTCGAAAACCTCTGTCAGGCGCATGCGGAGACGGACTATCTCCTGTCCTATCCGGATGAATGCAGCCTGGACGCGGAAAAGGAAGCCGCGCTTCTGGAGGAAAAGACCGCCAGCGCGAATGAGATCGAAATCGTTGCCTTTGTGGACGGCGAGGTGGCCGGAACCGCCGGCATCAAGGCCGTCGGCAGCAAATACAAGGTGCGGCACAGGTCGGAATTCGGCATCAGCATCCTGCGCAAATACTGGGGGCTCGGCCTCGGCCGGGCGCTGATGCAGGCGTGCATCCAGATGGCGCGGGAGGCGGGCTATGCGCAGCTGGAGCTGACGGTGGTGGCGGAGAACGCGCGGGCCGTCGAGCTGTATAAAAGGGCGGGCTTCGTGGAGTACGGGCGCAACCCCCTCGGCTTCAATTCGCGTGAAAGCGGCTATCAGGAGATCGTGCTCATGCGTCTCAAGCTGTAAGGCGCGCGGCACGCGCTCATAAAAAAACAGGATTTTCCCCCCTTGACTCTCACACTGTGGCAGGCATTATGATATATCTGAGCTCAGGAAACAGCAACGGGAGGTACCGCCATGCTGAAAATCGGAGAATTTTCAAAGCTGTCCAGAGTCAGCGTCAGAATGCTCCGCCACTATGATGAGATAGGTCTGCTCAGGCCCGCCGAGATCGACCGCTTTACCGACTACCGCTATTATCGCGAGGATCAGCTCCCGACCGTATGCCGGATCACGGCGCTGAAGGACATGGGCTTTTCCCTGGCCGACATCGTAAAGATTCTGGATATTTACGACGACCGCGAGCAGCTGGAGCGCTATCTGGCAGCCCGGCAGAGCGAGCTTCAGGCATTATATCTCGACACGGCGCACAAGCTGACGCTTCTGGACGCAGCCCGAGAGCGGCTGAGAAAGGAAGAGAGCATGAAGTATAACACCACCATCAAGACCATCCCCGAGCGCTACGCCGCCACCGTGCATATGACCCTGCCCCGCTATGAGGACGAGGGCGAGATCTGGAGCGTAATGTGCAGCGAGACCTGCCGCATGGATCTGGCGGAGGCCGACCCCTGCCTCCGCGCCGTCAGCTTTCTGGACGGCGAATACAAGGAGAAGGACGTGGAAATGCTGGCGTGGAAAACCGTGAAGGGCAGCTACCCCGACACGGAGCATGTGAAGTTTCGTACGCTGCCGGAGGTCACCGTGGCGAGCTGCACCTTCAAGGGCAGCTACGCGCAGATCACCGAGGTATACGCCGCGGTCGTAGCGTGGATCGAGGCGAACGGCTACGAACCCGACGGCGCGATGTTCAACATCTACCATGTCAGCCCCCACGAAACGCGGGATCCAAACGAATTCGTGACGGAGGTCTGCTATCCGGTGAAAAAGAAATAAGGGCAGCTTCAGCTTGTCAAAAAGATTTTGACAAGCCTGTGGACAGGGAAGCACGCTCCCCCGCCACTGGGCACGATTGGAAGCTCGAGAGGACTTCGATCCTCTCGAGCTGTTTTTCGGCGGACAGGGGCTGCCGGGCGCGCATGCGTCCGGCAGCTTGACTTTTACCGCGCGCATTGCTATCATGAATGCGAAAACCGAAAGAAATATTTGAAGCTGCAGGGAGAATAACAATGCGTGAAAGACCGGATTTGAATAGAAATCTGGATGGAAAGACCTTCCGAAATTATTACTATCTGAAGGAAGAACTGCTTGATTTTTGCAGGGACAACGGCTTGCCTGTTTCGGGCGGAAAAATTGAGCTCACGGACAGAATCGCATATTTTCTTGATACGGGAAAGATACAGCAAGCCGCCGCGGGAAGGCCGCGCTCAATTCATACTGGAGGCATTACCGAGAACACAGTGATCGAGCCCAATATCGTATGTTCCGAAAGGCACAGAGCCTTTTTTGAGGCGAAAATCGGAAAGCGCTTTTCTTTTAACGTCCTGTTCCAGAAATGGCTGAAGGGCAACGCCGGAAAAACCTACGGCGATGCAATCGACGCGTATTATCAGATTCTGGAAGAAAAGAAGGGACAGAAAACGACGATAGACGGCCAGTTTGAATACAACGCATACATTCGTGATTTCTTTGAAGCTAATCAGGGACGAAGCCTGAAAGACGCTATTACATGCTGGAAATATAAAAAGAGCCTGCCGGGTCACAATCGCTATGAAGCATCCGATCTCGCTGCGCTGGTCTGACGGCTTCAGGCGTGCCCGTCATGGCAATTTTTATAGGCCGAAGATCGAAAGATCTCTGGCCTTTTTTTAGGAATATGCGAACTGCAAAGCGGCGGCGGGCTGCCCGCCGCGATCCTGCGGGGCGCGCCGATGCTTCTTACATCTGCATTGCCGCTGCAAATTATTTTCAAACAGATGCAGCTTTTGGGCCCTGCCATGTATCTTAACAGGTGAACGCGGAAAGGAGTGGCGCTTCATGCTTACATGGGCGATACTTGCCATCGAAAACGAGAGCGACCGGAATTTCATAGAACGGCTTTATGTGCAGAATTACGCGGTGATGCTGCAAAAGGCGAAGGGCATTTTGAAGAGCACGCAGCGTGCGGAGGACGCGGTGGAGGCGGTGATGCTGAAGCTGATCGACCGCATTCATCTGCTGCGCGGCTGCAACCCGGGCTCGCTGCGCTCGTATCTGCTGTCCTGCGTCCGCAATGAAGCGATCCGGCAGCTCAGCCGCGAGGGCAAATTCTACTGCGGCGATGCGGAGAAGATATTCAGCGTGCTGCCGGACGACGGCGAGGATGTGGACGCAAAGCTATTGTACCGCGATCAGGTACAATCTCTGGTGCGGGCGCTGCAGAGCCTGCCGGAGCGCGAGCGCCTGGTGCTTCGGATGAAGTATTACGAGCGCATGAGCGATGCGGAAATCGGCGCGCTGCTGAACATCAAAAGCAGCACCGTCCGATCAACCATCGTCCGCGGACGCAGAAAGGCATTTGATCTTCTGAAGCAGGAGGAAGCACGATGAAGCAGAACACGTTCATTCCGGATCACAGCCCGAGGGCCCTCGATGAGGCCTATCAGGCCGCGCTGCTCAGCCTCGCGTTCCAACAGATAGAACAGGAGGAACTGAACATGATACACAAGCAGATCCAGGCTGCGCCCCACGAGCCGCAAACGCTTCAATTCGAAAAAAAGCTCGGCCGCAGGCTGCGCGGCGAGCGCACGCGGTCGGCGCTGGCGCATTCGCTGCCCAAATTGATGCGCGCCGTCGCCTGCATCGTTACGGTGTTGGCGATCGGCACGAGCGTGGCGCTGGCGCTCTCGCAGGAGGCGCGCAGCTGGGCCGCAGGCGTGCTGACGGGCACGGGGATGGAGGGAAGCGGCTTCTTCACCGTCCCCGCCGAAGCGTCGAAGGTCACCGACGGCGTGAGCTACGGTGAACGGCTGCTGCTGCTGAATGCGAACGGAACGCTGGAGCTTCGCGAAAGCACCGACGCCGAGCCCGTGCGCTACGCATGGAAGGATCAGGGCGCGCGCAAGCTGGTAAAGCTGGAAACGCTCGACGGCACGCTCTACGCGCTTTACGAGGACGGCTATGCGTCGGACGACTTTGTTGCAAACAAGGCCGGCAGGACGGGCGCATATCACGACGGTCAGGGATGCTTCGATGCGCTCTGCCTCGGCCAGATAACACTTCTGCCGGACGGTACGTTTACCGTGGAACAGCTTTCGCGGCTGGATGGCGGCGCGCTGTTTGGGCCCGACGCCAGAACCTGCTATGCAAACAGGATCGCCGCGGGCAACGGCAGGCTGTATTTCACCGTGACCAGCGTTACCTGCCAGGATGAATGCTTCAGCTTCGGCGACGACAGCTTGTTCTGCATCGACCTTTCAAATTATGCGCTCACGGAGCTGCCCGCGCCCACCGGAAGCACGGTCGATCCCCGCTACCGGCTGTTCGCAGACGGCACGGCGTTCGTCGCCGTGGAGGACCCCGCGCGCATATATCGCATCGAGCCGGACGGCGGCTACACGCTGATGGCGGAATTCGAGCCGACCCAGCGCCCGAACAGCTACGCCTACAATGCCGAAACGGACACGCTCTACTACCAGCTGGAGAGCGCCGTATACGCCGCACCGCACTTTGACATCGCCAATGCCTGCCGCGCGGCGCTGTCCGGCGGCGCGGGCGGCCGCGGCCTGCTGATCGGCAAAAACAGCTATGTGATCGTCGGCACGTTTGACGGAAAGGGCGAGGTATTCGATCTGGACGAAAAACCGGCGAACGTGACGGAGCTCGTCGTGAGCGGCATGGGTGCCTTCATGAGCGACGCGGTGCGCGCCCAGAACCCGAGCCTCACGCTGGTCGAGGATCCGGTGAGAAACGCCCTCTTCAACGAAGATGAAGGCGGGGAATACGCAGCGCGCTACTGCGAAAAGCTGCTCAGCGGCGAAGCGAAGGCGGATCTGGTACGCTCCTTTTACGATGAGGACGCCATTTTGCAGCGCGCGGGCTGGGGCAAGCCCATCACGGACAAAGCGCTCTGCGCCGAGATCGACCTGATGCCCGACGGCATGCGCGATTACGTCACGAAGGACGGCGCGTACATCGGCATGCCGAACGACACATTTTCCATTCTCAGCGACATAACGATCAGCACGAAGAACTGGGCGGCGCTGGGGCTGGGCGAATACCCGACGACGTGGATGGAGCTGCTGGAAAAGCTCGCCGCGCTCTCCCACAGTGCGGACGCGGGCAAATATGGAATCAGCACGCCCTATCTGGGCATCGAACAGACGCTGGCGGCGCAGCTGGCGAACGGCTACGCGCGCAGCTGGGCGGCGCAGGGCATGGAAATGGATTTCGGCGGCACGGAATTCAAAGCGGCGCTGGATATGCTTAAGCGTATCGATTTTGCCGCGCTGCGCCATGATGCGGAAGGCAGCTGGTCTGAGGCGTCGCAGCCGCTGCTCAGCCTTGGCGGCAGTGAGTGTAGCCCGATATTCGAATTCAGCTTTGCGGAGCGCCGCACGCTGAAGGTTCATCCGGAGGACAGCCTGATCAGCGAAGCGGGCTGCTACATCGTCCGCATCAATCCGAATACCCATGCGGAACAGCAGGCCTACGCCCTGCTGCGGGCTCAGACGTCGAACGACCAGTATATCTACAATCGCCTGACGTATGATTTCGCCACGCCAGCGGCGGAGCTTGCGGGCTTGAGCGGCGGGCGCGCGACCGCGGAGCAGATCGAGCGCTTCCGCAGGAACGTGGGCGACGTCTGGTTCTCAGGACTGGACGCCAGAACGGCAGAAAAGCGCGATGAGGCGCTCGCGGACTACGCGCAGGGCGAAATGGACTTCGATGCGCTGGCCGCGCAGCTTGGCGAGATCTACGCCAAATAACGCTATATGATCTGATATTGATACTCTCTCTGGCTGGCGGATTTATTCAAAATCCGCCAGCTTGACTTTTATACCGCGCACCGTATAATAGGGATTAGAAAGAATGCTATTGAGGCGTAAAAAAATGACGCTCCACGAATTCGACGATAAGAACAATCCCGTCATCATGCTTTTCCCGGGAACCATGTGCTACTGGCGGGGCAATTTTGGCGGCGTCATCGATACGTTGGCCGAAAAATTTCTGGTATCGGCGGTAGCATACACCGGCCTTGACGAGGGCGACGCCTGAAGAACCAGTTCAGGTCGGATTTGACCACGCCGCTTCCGGAGCAGATCGACAACGGGGAAACGGAGATTCACGTTTTCTATGCAAAAAGGATGGGCGAAAAGTATCTGGAAAGGTATCGGAGGTATTTTAAGCAACCCGTGATACACGAACAGGACATGCGGCACGAGGAATTTCTGGGACTGCACCCGCAAAAGTGGTGCGCGCTGGTGGAAAGGATATGCCTGCAATAAATGGCCGGATCCGCCCTTTCGGGCTGGCTAAAGCGTTTTGCGGGGGAAATAATGAAGGGCAGGGAGGCAGCGAAATGATACTGTTTTTTTCGGCGACTGGAAACTGCAAATATGTTGCGGCCCGCCTTGCGCAGGCCACCGGTCAGGAGATTCTGTCCATCGTGGATTGCATTCGATCGGATCGCTATACCTTTCAGGATGAAACGATCGGCATCGTCTCGCCGACCTATTTCTGGGGACTGCCGAGCATCGTTCGCGAATTCCTCGAAGGGGCGCATTTTCAGGCGGACTACCTGTATTTCGTCGCGACCTACGGAACTACGCCCGGTGCTGCCGGATATATGGCGGACAGGTCGATACGCGGGCATGTGATTAACGCGCATTACTGCGTCCGAATGGCGGATACATGGACGCCGGTCTTCGATCTTTCCACGCCGAAGAAGGTGGCGGCGTTTACCGCAACCACGGAAGCGGATATCGATAAAGTGATTTGCGGCGTACAGAAGCGTCATGCCAGCCGGCGCATGTCGCCGCGCGTTCCGGCGTTTCTCGCGAAGCTGATCGCCCAGCCGATCTACAACGGAAGAGTGCGCCGAACCGCGCATTTTCATGTAGAGGACGGCTGCATCGGCTGCGGACTGTGCGCGAGACAATGCCCGGTGCAGGCCATCGAAATGCGGCATGGGCGGCCGGTCTGGGTCAAGGCGAAATGCGTCGCCTGCCTTGGCTGCCTGCATCGCTGCCCCAAATTTGCAATCCAGTATGGAAAGAACACCCGAAAGCACGGGCAGTATACGAACCCGAATGTCAGGCTGTAAGGCGATGAAATGAAGCTGTATGAAATACAAAATCGAGACGTGCGGCCGAATAAACGTCAAGCAGGAAGGTCGTGATCCGATGGGCATATTCAGAAAAAGCAAAGCAAGATTAAGCGCCGAACAAAAGAAGCTGGAGAGGCTGTGGGAGCTATGGGCAGAGGGTCGTGCAGCTTCTCCCTGTGCTGAATTGATGACTTACCAGAGTGAGGTCGGCAACGGCGGACACGATCAATATTTTCTAAACGTTTCGAATGCAGGCAATCTGCAAGGGGAAATGGCGGTTCTGAACACCGTTTTACCAGCAAAGCTGAAAAGCAACTTGCAGGACGCCTATAAGGCGTATTTAATGCTGGATGAAAATGAAACGGCCGCAGAAAACGCGCTGGAGCATTGCGATCAGGTGCTCGACGATAGCAATGCGGATATTGAGCGCATGCTGAAGGCGTATGCCTCGAAGCTCGAGCTATGATCTCGCCAGCGGCAACCAGTCCGAACGGATCCACTAAACGTACCCTTTGGAGACAAAAGCCATTTTGACAAGCGCAGGCCGCCGGACGCGATGCGTCCGGCGGCCTCAATTTACCTTCAGAACTTTCTGGAATTGATCTCGTCGTGCAGCTTGGCGATCAGCTCGTCGATCGTCATCGTGGTGGTTTCGCCGCTGTCGCGGTCGCGCACGGCCACGGTGCCCTCCTCGGCCTCCTTCGCGCCGATGACCAGCATGTAGCGCACGCGGTCGACCTGCTGCGCCTCGCGGATCTTATAGCCGATCTTGTCGCTGCGGTCGTCCAGCTCCACGCGGAAGCGCTCGGCGTTCAGCTTCTGATAGACCTCGCGGGCATAATCCGCGCTCTTTTCGGAAACGGACATCACGCGCACCTGCACCGGCGCCAGCCAGGTGGGGAACTTGCCGGCATAGTGCTCGGTCAGAATGCCGATAAAGCGCTCGATGGAGCCGAAGCACACGCGGTGAATCATGATCGGGCGTTCCTTCTGGCCGTTTTCGGCAGTGTATTCCAGGTGGAAGTTCAGCGGCATCTGGAAGTCCAGCTGGATGGTGCCGCACTGCCAGGTACGGCCGATGCTGTCCTGCAGGTGGAAGTCGATCTTCGGGCCGTAGAACGCGCCGTCGCCCTCGTTGATGGTGTATTCCAACCCCAGCTTCTCCAGCGCGCCCTTGAGGCCGTTGGTCGCCGCTTCCCAATCTTCATCGGAGCCCATGCTGTCCTCGGGGCGGGTGGAAAGCTCAATGAAATACTTAAAGCCGAATTTGGTGTACACCTGGTTGATCAGGTGCACCACGTTCATGATCTCATCGGTAATCTGGTCGCGGCGCATGAAGATGTGCGCATCGTCCTGCGTGAAGCAGCGCACGCGGAACAGGCCGTGCAGCGCGCCGCGCAGCTCGTGGCGGTGCACCAGACCCAGCTCGCCCACGCGCAGCGGCAGCTCGCGGTAGGAATGCGGCTCGCTGGCGTATACCAGCACGCCGCCGGGGCAGTTCATGGGCTTGATGCAGTAGACCTCATCGTCGATGAGGGTGGAATACATGTTGTCCTTGTAGTGATCCCAGTGGCCGCTGGTCTCCCACAGGTGGCGGTTCATGATCATCGGCGTGGAGACCTCCACATAGCCGTTGTCATGGTGCAGCTCGCGCCAGTAGTCAATCAGCGTGTTTTTCAGCGTCATGCCGTTGGGCAGGAAGAAGGGGAAGCCCGGGCCCTCGTCGCGCAGCATGAACAGCTTCATTTCCCTGCCGATCTTGCGGTGGTCGCGGCGGGCGGCCTCCTCCATCAGCTTCAGGTGCGCATCCAGCTCCTCCTGGGTGGCGAAGGCGATGCCGTTGATGCGGGTGAGCATCTTGTTGTTCTTATCGCCCTTCCAGTACGCGCCGGACTGCTGGGTGATTTTGAACGCCTTGAGCGCCTTGGTGTAGGTCAGGTGCGGGCCAACGCACATATCCACATAATCGCCCTGCTTGTAGAAGGAAATCTCCGCATCCTCGGGCAGATCGTCGATATGCTCCAGCTTGTACATTTCGTGGCGCTCGGCCATAAACGCCTTGGCCTCGTCGCGGGGCAGGATGAAGGGCTTGATCGGCAGGTTTTCCTTCACGATCTTCTTCATTTCGGCCTCAATGCGGGCAAGATCCTCGTCCGTGAGCTTCACGTCGCCCAGATCCACGTCGTAATAAAAGCCGTTCTCCGTCGCGGGGCCGAAGGCGAAATCCGCCTGCGGATACAGGCGCGAGATCGCCTGCGCCATCACATGCGCCGCCGTATGGCGAATAACGTGCAGTTTTTCCTCTTCCGGGCACTCGGCCACAACGCCGTCCTTGTAGATGATCTTCATGCGCTTTTCTTCTCCTTTGCTTTCCGGGGGACAAAAAAGACACCCCCGACGAACTTGCGTTCCAAGGGTGCCTGCTGATCTGCTTCCGGCACGGTTCCACCTTGATTTTTTACTTCATCCGGCCCCATAACGCGGGCAAACCGCCGGCGCTTTTGACCGCGCCGGAGCTCGGGAGCGGTGCGCGGCGCGCGTCCCACCAGCGCGCTTTCAGCAGTGCGCGCCATCTCTGTCGGTGAGGAACCCTGCGGGCCACGGTCTCCGTCTGTGCCTGTTGATGGTATTTTAGCACGCCGCGCGCCGTTCGTCAACGGCTGCGGGGCAGATTTAACGGCGGCGCTGTTTTTATTTGACTTTTCGTCGGGCGCTTGCTACAATAAATGCTGGATTATTTTGCGCCAGAACGCGCGCATTTGCATGAATTGAGATGATACAGCATGGAATTTTCTGAAAGCTATGATATTGTAGTCGTGGGCGCGGGGCACGCGGGCTGCGAAGCGGCGCTGTGCTGCGCGCGAATGGGGCTGAGCACGCTGCTGACCACGCTGAACCTGGATTCGCTGGCAATGATGCCCTGCAACCCCGCCATTGGCGGCACGGCGAAGGGCCATCTGGTGCGCGAGCTGGACGCGCTGGGCGGCGAAATGGGGCGCGCCATAGACGATGTGTTCATCCAGAGCCGCATGCTCAACACCGGCAAGGGGCCCGCGGTGCACTCGCTGCGCGCGCAGGCGGACAAGAAGGAATATCAAAAGCGCATGCGCCGCGCGGTGGACGATTGCGAGCGCCTGGATCTGCGGCAGGCGGAGATACGGCAGGTGTTCGTAGAAAACGGACGCGTGGTCGGCGTGGAAACCACCACTGGCGCGCGCGTAGGCTGCCGCGCGGCGGTGATCTGCACCGGCGTGTACCTGAAATCGCGCATCATCATCGGCGAATGCAGCTGGAACGGCGGCCCTCAGGGGCTGATGGCGGCGAACGCGCTGACGGAAAATCTCGCCGACCTGGGCTTTGAGATTCGCCGCTTCAAGACTGGCACGCCCGCGCGGCTGGACGGCCGCACCATCGATTTTTCGCGCATGGAGCCGCAGGACGGCGACGATCCGGTCACGCCGTTTTCGTTCATGACCGATCCGGTGACGCTGCATAACCGCGCGCGCTGCTATCTGACCTACACCACGCCGGAAACGCACAGGATCATACTGGATAATCTCGACCGCGCGCCGGTATATTCGGGCGATATTAAGGGTACGGGCGCGCGCTACTGCCCATCGATCGAAACGAAGGTCGTGCGCTTCAAGGACAAGGACCGGCATCCGATCTTCATGGAGCCCGAAGGACTGAACACCAACGAATGGTACGCGCAGGGCATGTCCACCTCCATGCCGGAGGACATTCAGCGCAAAATTTACGCCTCCGTGCCCGGACTGGAGCACGCAAAGCTGCTGCGCCTGGCGTATGCCATTGAGTACGACTGCATCGATTCAACTGCGCTGGACGCGAGCTTCTGCGCAAAGCACATCCGCGGCCTGTATTTCGCGGGACAGATCAACGGCACCTCCGGCTATGAGGAGGCCGCCGCGCAGGGACTGTATGCGGGCATGAACGCCGCGCTGTTCGTGCAGGGGCGCGCGCCGCTGCTGCTGACCCGCGCCGACGCATACATCGGCGTGCTGGTGGACGATCTGGTGACGCGCGGCACGGACGAGCCCTACCGCATGATGACCAGCCGCGCGGAATACCGCCTGCTGCTGCGGCAGGACAACGCCGACCTGCGCCTGACGCAGCTGGGCTACGACGCGGGGCTTGCCAGCGAGGCGCGGCTGCGCCGGATGGAGCAGAAGCGCGAGGGCACCGCCGCCGCGATCTCGGCGCTGGAGGGAGCACACGCGCTGGAAAGACTGCGGCGCACCGAGGAGAATTTCGACAGCGTGCGCGCCGCGAAGCCCGACATACCGGATTTCCCGCCGGAGATCAAGCGGCAGGCTGAGATCGAGGTGAAATACCAGGGCTACATCGACCGCCAGCAGGCGGAGGTGAAGAAATTCCGCCGCATGGAGGATACGCCGCTGCCGGAGGGCACCGATTACATGGCTATGGCCGGCCTGCGCATCGAGGCGCGCGAAAAGCTGCAGCGCCGCCAGCCGCGCTCGCTGGGGCAGGCGTCGCGCATTCCGGGCGTTTCCCCGGGCGACGTGACCGTATTGATGATCTGGCTCAAGAGCCGGGAGGGCAAAGTATGATTGATCTGCTGATTTCCCGCGCGGCGCAGGCCAATATGACGCTGAACCGCGCGCAGGCGGAGAAGCTGCAGGCCTATCACCGCATGCTGACGGAGGCGAACGCGCGCTTTAACCTGACCCGCGTGGACGACGACCCCGCCGAGGCCATCGACCGCAATTATCTGGACTGCATACTGCCCATTTCCGGCGGCTGGTTCACCGGCGCGGCGCGCGTGGTGGACGTGGGCAGCGGCGCGGGCTTTCCCGGCGTGCCGCTGGCGATCTGTCTGCCGGAGACGCACTTTATATTGATGGATTCGCTGAGCAAGCGCGTGGAATTTTTAAGCGACGTGATCTCCACACTCCAGTTAAACGCCGAGGCCGTGCACCTGCGCGCCGAGGACGGCGCGCGCAGACCCGAATACCGCGAGCGCTTCGACATTGCCGTAGCGCGCGCCGTGGCGCCGATGAACCTGCTGGCGGAATACCTGCTGCCGTTTGTGCGCGTGGGCGGGCGCATGCTGGCCTACAAGGGGCCCGCGCTCGCCGAGGAGCTCGCGCAGGCGCAGAACGCGCTGGATATTCTGGGCGGCAGCGTCGAATGCGACGCGCCGGTCAGCCTGCCCGGCCGCGACTGGGAGCATCGGCTGGCAGTGATCGCCAAAATCGCGCCCACGCCGGAAAAATATCCGCGCAGGGCGGGCAAGCCGGAAAAAAAGCCGCTGTGATCTTTGTAAATTTTAGGCCGTCACGGGTATAATTCATGAATGTCCCGATTATAATAATTCTCGCTTGAAGGAAATGCTTTCAAGTAACAACAAAGTTTGGGAGGAACGTTCCATGAAGAAAATCATCGCTCTGATTATGGTCATGGCGCTGGCGGCCATCGGCCTGTGCGCCTGCTCTACCAAGACTACCACCACTGTGGAAGCTACCGAAGCGCCCGCCGTTACCGATGCGCCCGCCGCGCAGGAGCCCGCGGTCGAAAACCCCGTGGCTGAAAACCAGGTCATCGAAACCCCCGTTGAAGGCGCGACTGAGCCCACCGCCACGGCGGCAAACAACGGCTGACAAAAACATTAGCCCCGCGAAAGTAGCCCCGCGAAAGCGGGGTTTATTGCTTGTCAAAAATCTTTTTGACAAGCATGTGGACGGGGAAGCACGCTCCCCCGCCACTACCACCCTCACCAGTTTTTGCTAAAATCCTTCGGATTTCCGGGCGCAAAAACTGCAGGGAAACGATTTTTGCTCTGGAAAATGGGATTTTCTGCCGCAAAAATCGCCCCGTGCCCACCGTACATGCCGCTGGGCACGATTGAAATTTCGAGAGGACTTCACTTCTCTCGTGCTCTTCTGGTTTTTTTCGACATCCCGCCGAATATAGAGAGGTCCCCGCGAAAGCGGGGTTCAGGATGTTGACAAAGTCAACAGACTGCCAGACGCTGAGAAAACTCGCAAGACAAGGAAACGCGGGCTGCAAATGAGGGCGCATACTTAGGCGTATGTAACCGATTTTGCAGCCTGCGTTGACGAAGTAAGCAGAAATTTCAGCTTTTCCAGAAGTTGTTTACGAAATTTCTGCGGTTGCGGGGTTTGTCAGTGGTCTGAGCCCCGCGAAAGCGGGGTTTATTTTTTACCGGCATTTCATGCAAAAGCACCTGCGCATGCAATCAATGTAGCTTATACTGGGCGTCATGAAAGTGAGATGATATTTATGAAACGGGGAACCACCTTCCGCATGGTGCTGACGGCCATGTTTGCCAGCATGATCTGCGTGGCGACGATGTGCGTGCAGATCAAATCGTCGATGGGCGGCTATGTGAACCTGGGCGACGCGCTGGTGCTGCTGGGCGCATTTCTGCTGGGTGCGCACGGCGGCGCGATCGCTGCCGGACTGGGCTCGGCGCTGGCCGACCTGTTGTCGGGCTACGCGCATTACGCGCCGGGCACGCTGATCATCAAGGCGCTGTGCGCGCTGGCCGCCGCGGCGCTGTACCGCAGGCTGAACAAGAAGAGCGGCATGCCGCGCGCGCTGAGCTGCGTAATCTCCGGCCTTGCAGGCGAAGCGATCATGGTGGTCGGCTACCTGTTCTACGCCTGGGTCTGCCTGGGCCGCGGCGCGGCGGCCGTCGCCTCCGTGCCGGGCAATCTGGCGCAGGCCGCAGCGGGCATCGTCATTGCCGCCGTGCTCACGCCGCTGACGCTGCGCTCGGACGAGATCCGCGAATTCCTGGAAAAATATCGGAAGCCCTGAAAACTGCCGGCGCGCTCCGCCTGGATTCCGCCGACCCTGATTCCTGTCCTTTAACGAAAGCGTGCCCCTGCAATATTGCAGGGACGCGCTTTCAGTCTGCCTAAAGGTGACTGTGGCATAGGGAGCATGCTTTCCCGTCTGCCCAGCTTGTCAAAAATTTTTTTGACAAGCCTATGACCGACACTTCAGTCAGTGCTGCCAACATATTCCCTCAATAGGGGAACCATGGGATGCAGCGCAGCCTTCGTATCTATGGACAGCCGAAGGCCTTATTCGTCCAGATCGAAATCCTCTTCCTCATCCTCATCTTCATCGGCAATGTCGGGTGCGGCCGGAGCCTCGGTTTCGGCGGCCTTGCTGAAGCTGTCGCGGATCAGCTTTTCGATCTCCTCGAAGGTATCCGGATTTTCCATCAGGTAGCGGCGCGCGTTGTCGCGGCCCTGACCGATGCGCATGCCGTTGTAGGAATAATACGCGCCGGATTTCTTGATCAGATCCTGCTGCACGGCCAGATCCAGCAGCTCGCCGGATTTGGAAATGCCCTCGCCATAGAGAATATCCACGATGCAGGACTTGAACGGCGGCGCGACCTTGTTCTTGACCACGCGAATCTTGGTACGGTTGCCGATCATCTCGCTGCCTTCCTTGATGGCCTCGCCCTTGCGAATGTCCAATCTCACGGAGGCGTAGAATTTCAATGCCTTGCCGCCGGTGGTGGTTTCGGGGTTGCCGTAGACCACGCCCACCTTTTCGCGCAGCTGGTTGATGAAGATGGCCACGGCGTTGGTCTTGGAGATCACGCCCGCCAGCTTGCGCAGCGCCTGAGACATGAGGCGCGCCTGCAGGCCGACGTGGCTGTCGCCCATGTCGCCCTCGATCTCGGCCTTGGGCACCAGCGCCGCCACCGAGTCGATGACCACGATGTCGATCGCACCCGAGCGCACCAGCGCCTCGCAGATGTCCAGCGCCTGTTCGCCGTTGTCCGGCTGCGCCACATACAGCTCGTCGATGTCCACGCCCAGCTTTTCGGCATACACCGGATCCAGCGCGTGCTCGGCGTCAATGAAGGCCGCCGTGCCGCCCATCTTCTGCGCCTCGGCGACGCAGTGCAGCGCCACCGTGGTCTTACCGGAGGATTCGGGCCCGTAGATCTCCACGATGCGCCCCTTGGG
This sequence comes from uncultured Clostridia bacterium, assembly GCA_934670175.1. Taxonomy (GTDB): domain Bacteria; phylum Bacillota; class Clostridia; order Christensenellales; family Aristaeellaceae; genus SFTH01. Next base: position 28,579 of record CAKUOX010000002.1, read on the forward strand.
CAGGCCGCCCACGCCCAGCGCAAAGTCCAGCTGCAGCGAGCCGGTGGGGATCACGTCCACCTGCATGCGCTCCGCCGCATCGCCCAGCTTCATGACCGAGCCCTTGCCGAAGTCCTTTTCAATCTTGCCCAGCGCGATTTCAAGCGCCTTTTTGCGGTCATCGCCAAATTTCTGGCTCGCCGCCTTCTTCTCTGCCTTCTTTTCCGCCGCCATCTATATAATACCTCCCACTGCTGATTTCGGTTGGCTTCCTGATGATAATTCTGTTCGCCGGCATAGGGTCTGTAAGCCTCCGCCCGCCGGCGCGGAAAATCCTCCTTGATTTTCCTGATTCATATTGATTATATCACACTTTTTCGCGCCTGCATATCGAACATATGTTTATTTTTTCAGGGCATTACCACACAAATGAAGTGGTCGGCCGGCGAAGGAATTTTTCGTCAGATGCAAGTGCAAATTTCGAAGGTTTACCGGAGGTAAATCGAGAAATCTGCATGCCGCAGATGACGGAAAAGACATCGCCCGACACGCCGCTGAATTGTGCGGCAGTGCCTCAGATTGACAGCCATACACCGCCCCATTATAATGGGTACAGGGAGGAGTGAAACGCGATGAACGCCCTATTGGATATTGAACAGAAAATACTTTTATGGATACAGTCCGTGCGCCAGCCGTGGCTCACGCCTCTGATGCGCGTCGTGACACATCTGGGCGATAGCGGCGCACTGTGGATCGGCGTAACTGCGATCCTGCTGATCGCGGGCCTCGCATGCCGGCGGCGTGGGTGGCGCAGAGCTGCGCTGCGCACGGGCGCGGCCTGCGCCATGGCGATGCTGCTGACGCTGATTCTCGTGAACCTGCTGATCAAGCCGCTGGCGGCGCGCGTGCGCCCCTACGACGCAATCGATGGCCTGACCGCGCTGGTGGGCAGGCAGAAGGATTTTTCCTTCCCCTCGGGCCACAGCGCCAATTCGCTCGCCTGCGCGTGGGTATTGTGGCGCATTTCGCCCAGGCGCTTCGGTGCGCCCGCGCTGGCGCTGGCCGTGCTGATCGCGCTGTCGCGGCTGTATGTGGGCGTGCATTACCCGACGGACGTGCTCTGCGGCGCGCTGATCGGCGCAGCGCTGGCAGAGGTTTCGGTGCGCCTTGTGCGGCGAATACCTGCAATGCGCGAAAAATAAATGTAACTTCCCGAAATATGCGGACGAAAAACTTGAAAATATTTCGGTATTATGCTATACTGAATGATAGTAAAAGCCCCGATAAAGGGCATAATTTAAGGAGGAACTCAAGGATGAAGAAGTTTGCTGCTTTGATTCTGGCTCTGGCGCTCGTACTGGCCATGGCTACCTGCGCCGTGGCTGAGGAAGCCATGCGCGTCGCGATGATCACCGACTACGGCGACATCACCGACCAGTCCTTCAACCAGACCACCTACGAAGCCTGCAAGGCCTACTGCGAAGCCAACAATGTGGACTTCAACTACTTCAAGCCCGCCGGCGATTCCACCGCTGAGCGCGTCGCGATGGTCGAATCCGCCATCGACGAGGGCTACAACGTAATCGTGATGCCCGGCTACGCCTTCGGCGGCACCATCGCTGAAGTGCAGGACATCTATCCCGAAGTCAAGTTCGTCGCGCTGGACGTCAGCGAAGGCGATCTGGGCGGCGCGGCGCTGGCGGACAACGTGTACTGCGCGGTCTACCAGGAAGAGCTGTGCGGCTACATGGCCGGCTATGCGGCTGTGAAGCTGGGCTATAAGCACCTGGGCTACCTGGGCGGCATGGCTGTGCCCGCGGTTATCCGCTTCGGCTACGGCTTCGTGCAGGGCGCCAATGCTGCGGCTGAGGCCGACGGCGTTGAAGGCGTGAAGATCGAATGGGTATACGGCAACCAGTTCTTCGGCGATGCCGACATCACCGCCTACATGGACAACTGGTATCAGACCATGGGCGTTGAGTGCGTGTTCGCCTGCGGCGGCGGCATCTACACCTCTGCTGGCGAAGCGGCTGCGAAGGTTGGCGGCAAGGTCATCGGCGTTGACGTTGACCAGGCGCCTATCATCGACGGCATGTACGGCGAGGGCATGACCGTGACCTCCGCCATGAAGGGCCTGGCGGCCACCGTCAACACCATGCTGAGCGAGATCGCTGCTGGCAACTTTGCCAACTACGGCGGCAAGGTTGAAACCCTGGGCCTGGTCGGCGAGGATCCGGAAGCCAACTATGTGCAGATTCCCGCTTCCACCCAGTGGGGCGACAACTTCACTCAGGAAGACTACGCCAAGCTCGTGGCCGATATGTTCAACGGCGTGATCACCGTTTCCAACGACATCACCGCCACGCCTGACTCCTTCGCCACCGCGATCGAGCTGGAAGACTACGGCAACATCAAGTAAGCAAAACGCTTGCAGCAAAGGGGCGCTCCGGAAACGGAGCGTCCCTTTTTCAGTCTGTTGGCAGAGTCAACAGACTGTCAGATACTGAGAAACCCCGCAAGGAAACGCAGAAGCCCGCGTTTTTCCAAAGCGATCCATAATCAAAATTATGTGCATCTCCTGCCACTCATTTCTTTTTTTGAGAAATCGCTTGACAAGTTTCTGATTTCTGAATACAACATGTTTGCCATTTCGGAAGCTTATCCAACGAAACAAGCGTGACGGTCTACCTGCTCCACAGCGCTATTCTGTATTCTTTCCATTAATACCATTGACAAGAGTCTGCAATCGGACTATAATGTAGCTAAAGTCCGATTGCGGACTGTAGCTACATACTCTCACTGCGTACTCAGAAGGAAGTGCCAGATTATGGATATTTCAAAATACATTTTGCAAATTGAACAGCAGCGCAAGGAGCAGGATGCGCTCTATCACAGCGTGGCGGTGAAGTACGGCCTTTCCGATACGGCGCTGTGGATTTTGTATCTCGTATCGGAGGACAGCGGCGACACGACGCAGCAGGATCTGTGCCGAGAGAATTGCTTTGCCAAGCAGACCATCAACACGGCGGTCAACAGCCTTGTGAAGAACGGTTTTCTGGAACGCATTCCCATACCCGGAACGCGAAATCACAAAAAGCTGAGCCTGACGCCTGCGGGCTGGGAGCTTGCGAATCGCACGACCGGAAATCTGAAAAAGGCCGAAGAAGCCGCCTATGGAAGGTTCACTGAAGCGGAGCTTCAAAGCTATCTGGGCATCGCGGACAGATTGATTACTTACCTTCGCGAGGAAACGGAAAAGCTGTAAATCAAACCAATGAACGAAGAGGAGGAAAAAACATGCGAATTATCACCATCAGCCGAGAATTTGGCAGCGGCGGTCGAGAACTCGGCAAGCGCCTTGCGGACGCGACCGGCTACGATTACTACGACAACGAGATCATCTCCGAGGTTGCACAGAACATCGGGATCTCCCCGGATTATATCGAGAACGCTCTATCCAACCACGGATGGCAGAATCTCGCCATTACCTATCGCGGAACCCTGTCCTCTCCCTCCTATCTCTACTCCGCGCAGGTTCAAATTCTGGTGGAGCAGAAAAAGATCATCGAGCAAATTGCTGCGCTGGGCAAGGATTGCATCATCGTGGGCCGGAACGCGGACATGATTCTTCGGAATTACGCGCCCTTCAACCTCTTCGTCTGCGCACAGACGGACGCAAAGGTGAAGCGCTGCATGGAGCGCGCGTCGGCAGACGAAAAGCTGACCGAAAAGGAGCTGGTTCGCAAGATGAAGCAGATCGACAAGGTGCGCAGCCAGACGCGGGAGCTGATGGGCGGTTCGGACTGGGGCCGTCGGGACGGCTACCACCTGATCGTCAACACGACCGGCTGGGAAATCAAGGAACTGGTACCGGCAGTGGCTGATTTCGCGAACCGCTGGTTTGGGAGGAAGAAATGAAACAACCAATTCAGTTGTCCGATCACTTTACGAACGGCCGCCTGCTCCGCTTCACCCTGCCCTCCATCTGCATGATGATCTTTACCTCCATCTACGGCGTGGTGGATGGCTTCTTCATCTCCAATCTGGTGGGAAAAACCGCCTTTGCGTCCGTCAATCTCATCATTCCGCTTTTGCAGATTCTCGGCGGCGTGGGTGCGATGCTGGGCGTGGGCGGCAGCGCGCTGGTGGCAAAAACCTTGGGCGAAAACGACATCCCCAGAGCCAGAAGCTACTTCACCATGATGATGTACCTGATGCTGGGCGCCAGCGTCTTTTTCACCATTCTCGGCATCGTCATTCTGAAGCTGGTCGCCTTTCTGTTCGGCGCGACGGAGGCCATGATGGACGACGTGGTGACCTACGGCACCATCTGCCTTGTGTTTAATACCGCGCTTCAGGCACAGTACACCTTCCAGAGCTATCTGGTCACGGCGGAAAAGCCGAAAATGGCGCTGGGCGTAGTAATCGCCGCAGGCGTGACCAACATGATCCTGGACTATGTGTTCATGGCGGCCTTCCACATGGGCGTGGCCGGCGCAGCGCTTGCGACCGGACTCAGCCAGTGCGTGGCGGGAATCATCCCGTTCGTCTGGTTCCTGAGCAAACGCAACAAGTCGGCGCTGCGGTTCACCCGAACGAAGTTTGAACTGAAGCCCATGCTGCTGGCCTGCGGAAACGGCGCGTCCGAAATGCTCTCAAGCGTGTCCGGCTCCATTACGGGAATTCTTTACAACCGGCAGCTGATGCGATGGGCGGGAGAGGACGGCGTAGCCGCCTATGGCGTGGTGATGTACGCCGCTTTCATCTTCCTCGGCATCTTCAACGGCTACTCCCAGGGCAGCTCGCCCATCGTGGGCTATCATTACGGCGCGCAGAACCACGCTGAGGTCAAAAACGTGCTGAAGCGAAGCCTCACCATGCTCGCCTCGGCGGCGGTGGTGCTGACGGCCATTGCCATCATCGGCGCGAGAGCGCTTTCCTCCATCTTTGTCGGCTACGAGGCGGCACTTCTGGACATGACTACGAGGGCGTTCCACATCTGCGCCATTCCGTTCCTGGTGATGTGGTTCAACATGTACACCTCCTGCTTCTTCACGGCGCTCAACGACGGCGCGGTATCCGCGGCCATTTCCTTCATGCGCGCGCTGGTGCTGCCGCTGATCTGCGTGATCGTAATGCCGGCGATCTGGCATCTGGACGGCGTGTGGTTCTCCCTCGTGGGCAGCGAAATTCTGGGCGTGTTCGTATCGCTCTATTTCCTGCTGAGCAAGCGGAAGAAATATCATTATTGATGAAGGAATCCGAATATGAAGGATTTCGCAAATGACGGCGGTGTGCGTGTACAGAAGGACGATATGGCGGAAGCCTGCCAGCTGGGGCGCAGCGTTTGACGAAGGAGCCTGTCCGAGCCGTCAGCAGGAAATGCTGCCTAGCAGGTCGATTTGCCCATTTAAGCGCTATCCATGTGGATAGCGCCTTTCTTTTATAGCGCAGCTCATGGATTTAAAATCAGATACTCGCCTTTTCCTGCGCGGCCAGCTCGCGCTTAATTGTCCGCCGCAGCTTTTCCAAATCCGAATCACACAGCAGCGGCAGATATTCAAGCAGCTTTTCCGGTTCAAAATCCAACCACTTCAGCTTCAGCAGCAGCGCAGTCAGTTCATCGTCGAAGCGCCGCTTCAGCAGTCTCGCGGGATTTCCGCGAACACTGTATAAGGCGGAACATCCTTCGCCACCACGGAATACGCGGCAATGATTGCGCCGTCGCCAATTTTTACGCCCGGCATTACCACGCATTCGCGCCCAAACCACACGTCGTTTCCAACAATGGTGTCGCCCTTGCGCGGCAGCTGAGCCATGTGGTCGGGCGTATTTTCACGCCATGCGCCGCCGAACACATTAAAGGGATAGGTCGTGGCGCTGCTGATGCGGTGGTTTTCCGGACCCATGACGAACACTGTGCCCTCCGCAATGGCGCAAAATTTGCCGATGATCAGCTTGTCGCCAAATTCCGGATAGTTGAACAGCACGTTGTTTTGTTCAAAACAGGTGGGATTGCGCGCATCGTCGAAGTAGGTATATTCGCCGATGAATATGTTCGGCGCTTTTACGACATTGCGAATGAAGCACGGCGTCTTATACTCGTTTGGAAAAATTGCGTTCGGATCGGGTATACGCGACATGGTAAGATCCTCCTCACAACGATTCAGCCATACAAAACAGCCGTCCGGCGTTCCCTGCTTGCGGGGTTTTGCCGGACGGCCGATATGTTATTATCGCTTTTTTGTCTGCGGCGTGTCAATACCCGGACGGCGCGCTGCCGGAATCCGGCGCACGGCCTTCAAATGCCAGCGCCGGCCTTTTCAGCTCAGAACCGCATTTACAGTATCTTCGCCAGGAAGTTCTGCGTGCGGGGATTCTGCGGGGCGGTGAATATCTGTTCGGGCGTACCCTCCTCCAGAATCTGGCCGCCATCCATAAACACCACGCGGTCGCCGACCTCGCGGGCAAAGCCCATTTCGTGGGTCACGACCACCATGGTCATGCCCTCGTGCGCCAACGACTTCATGACCTCCAGCACCTCGCCGACCATTTCCGGATCGAGCGCGGAGGTGGGCTCGTCGAAGAGCATCACATCGGGCTCCATGCACAGCGCGCGCACGATGGCGATGCGCTGCTTCTGGCCGCCGGACAGCTGGCTGGGATAGGCATTCGCGCGATCCGCCAGACCCACGCGCTCCAGCAGCGCCATGGCCTTCTTTTCCGCCTCGGCCTTCGTTTTCTTGCGAAGCTCGATGGGCGCGACGGTCAGGTTGCGCAGTATCGTCATGTTCGGGAAGAGGTTGAAGTGCTGGAACACCATGCCCATCTTCTGGCGATGCAGGTTGATGTTCACCTTGGGGTCGGTGATGTCCACGCCCTCGAAGGTGATCGTGCCCGCCGTAGGCAGCTCCAGCAGATTCAGGCAGCGCAGGAAGGTGGACTTGCCGCTGCCGCTGGGCCCGATCACGACCACCACCTCGCCGCGGCGAATGTCGGTGGAAACGCCGTTGAGCGCCTTGATACCATTGCCGGTCTTAAAGGTCTTTTCAAGGTCACGAACCTGAATGAGCACATCAGTGGTCACTGTTCCTCAGCCTCCTTTCGAGCAAGCCGACCAGCTTGGAAAAGAACATTACGAGCACCAGATAGATCAGCGCCACTGCGATCAGCGGCATGAACGGGGAATAGGTGCGGCTGCGGATGATGTCGCCGCCCTTGGTCAGGTCGCTCACCGCAACATAGCCCGCCACCGAGGTTTCCTTCAGCAGGGCGATGAACTCGTTTGCCAGCGAGGGCAGCACGTTTTTGATCGTCTGCGGAATGACGACGAAGCGCATCGTCTGGAAATAATTGAAGCCCAGGCTGCGGCCCGCCTCAAACTGACCCTGATCGATGGACATGATGCCGCCGCGCACGATCTCCGCCACATATGCGCCGGAATTCAGGCCGAATGCCAGCGCCGCGACCAGAACGCCGTTGTCCGAGGAGGCGAAGATGACGAAGAAGATGATCATCAGCTGTACCACCACGGGCGTGCCGCGCAGCACCGTCAGATAGATGCGGCAGATCTCATTGAGCACGCCGAAAAGCCTGCGCCCAAGCGTCTTGCGCGCGCCCTCCTGCGTCTTATCGTAGGTAGAGCGCACCATGGCGATCGCCACGCCGATCACAATGCCCAGCAGGCACGCCAGCAGCGTGATCAGCAGCGTATTGCCCAGGCCGTTCAGCAGGAATTTCCAGCGGTTCGCCTGCACGAAATTCAGTATGAAGTCCGCCTTCAGCTTTTCAAACCAGGCTTGCACGATCCTTCTCCTCCTCGCATTCGTTCAAATGGATGAAATGTCGTATTACGCCACAAGATTCCCGAATTCTGTGGCAGAATTCGGGAATCCCGCATTAGGTCATATTCGATGCTTACTTGCTGGGAATGTACTTTTCGACCACTGCGGCCACGGTGCCGTCGTCGATCAGGCTCTGCAGCGCCTCATTTACCTTTTCGGTCAGCTCGCTGTCCTTGGCCAGCGCGATGGCGTAATCCTCAACCGCGTACTGGGTATCCAGAATCTTCAGGCCTTCGTTGGCGGCCACATAGTTCTTGGCGGGCTCGTTGTCGATGACCACGCAGTCAACCTTGCCGCTGGTCAGCGCCAGCACGGCGTCCGCGCCGGTCTTGTAGCGTTCCACAGTGCCCAGGCCCTTGTCCTCAATTCCGTCAGAGCAGTAGATGTCGCCCGTGGTGCCCTGCTGCACGCCGATGGTGTAATTCGCGCCCTCAGCGAAGAGATCGTCCACGGTGGTGATCGGGCTGTCTTCCTTCACGATGACGTCCTGAATACCGGTGGCGTAGGAGATGGAGAAGTCCACATTCTGCAGGCGATCCTCGGTTACGGTCATGCCGGCCATGCCGAAGTCGACCTTACCGGTGGTGACGGCGGGGATGATGGCGTCAAAGTCCATATCCACGATTTCGAAATCATAGCCCAGCTTCTCGGCGATGGCGGCGCCCACTTCAGCGTCGATGCCCACGATCTTGCCGGTCTCGTCGTCATAGTACTCATAGGGCGGGAAGGAGGCGTTGGTGCCCATCTTCAGGGTCTCGGCCATGGCCATGCCGGTGAGAACGAACATCATTACCAGTGCGATTGCAGCGATCTTTTTCATTTTTTCTTACCTCCGGATCAGTTTGGTTGAATGTGAATCGGGATCGCTCCCGGTTGATGAATGGATTATACATCCGCATCCCCAAAAATGCAAGTACTCGCGGCGTTATTTAACAAAATATGCACAATATTCGTATATTTATGCGTATATACACTTTTTGATTCATTTTCGAGGAATATAAGTGCAATAGCAGCGGCCCGGCTGCCAGCCGGGCCATGCTGCCTGCGAGGAACATGGCATCTAACAATGTTGTTCTAAGTCCGTCGCCCTTGCGTATTCTCAGTCTTAAAAAAATCCCGTCTCAGAATTGAGACGGGAAAGCTCGAGAGCGCTTCCAATCGTGCCCAGCGGCGTGTACGGTGGGCACGGGCGATTTTTGCGTCCGGAAAATCTCATTTTCCAGAGCAAAAATCGTTTCCCTGCAGTTTTTGCGCCCGAAAATCTGAAAAGATTTTAGCAGAAACTGGAGAGGGTGGCAGTGGCGGGGGAGCGCGCTTCCCCGTCCACAGGCTTGTCAAAAATTTGTTTGACAAGCTAAATCCCGTCTCAGAATTGAGACGGGATCCATGTAAATTCAGAGCTTACTTCAGCTCGGTGTACTTGGAGGAAACCCAGCCGGTGACGCCGTCGTACTTGACCTTGTACCAGCTCACGCCGCGGTCATCCTTCCTCGCGCCGTAGTACTTGGCATTTTCGCCCTCGGGCAGCGTGCTCAGAATCGCGCTATCCTTGTCGGGAGACTTGCGAATATAGCTGCTGCCGTTGGTCGCATAAACGCGATTGCTGCCGGAAACGCTCTCATAGTTGCTGCTGCCCTTGCCGCCCTTGACGGTAGAGGTATAAGCGGAGGAAACCCAGCCGGTGATGCCGTCATACTTGATCTTGTACCACCTTACGCCGCGCGCGTCGGTGGCGGAATCCAGATGCGTAGCCTCGGCGCCCTTCGGGAACGTACCCAGCACCTTGCCGGTCAGGCTGGCCTTGGAGCGAATATTGCTCTTGCCCACGCCGTAGATCTTGCCGGTTTCGGTTCCGCTATCAGGCGTGGTATAGGTATCGGCATACTTGGAGGAAATCCAGCCGTTGCGGCCCTTGAAGTCAACCTTGTACCAGGTCACGCCGCGCTCGTCCTTTTCCTGAGCCTTGTAGAGATATTTGTTACCCTTCGTAACGCTGTCAATGGTGGCGTAATCCAGGCCAGGACCCTTGCGGACGTTGACGTCGGCAGTGGTCTTGACATAGGTCTCAGCAAGCGCCATGCCTGCAAACAGGGAAACAAACAGGGAAACCAGCATTACCAGCGCAAGACCTCTTGCAAAAGACCGATTCTTCATAACCATTTACTCCTTTCAAAATCATGCTCCATCCTTGAAGTCATGATCGTTAACCATATTTTAGCACCAAACCCAAATGCCGTCAATCGTCAATCTGCGTAGGGCAGGTACTCAAAGTAGCTGTTTTCGGAAGCGCCGTCGATGGTGTACCCCCAGCCGTTTTCCGTATCCGGCGCAATGTCGATGCGCGCGCTGCGGCCATCCTCCAGCGTGACGACCACGAAGTTCAGCTTATCGGTCGCGATGGGCATCATCTTCGTGCCCGCAGGCAGCTCCACCACTTCGCCGTCGATCGAAACGGACATCGGCGCGATCAACGTAGGCAGCCATTCCTCGCTCCAGTCCATCTCAGCCACGTCGTTCATCCACACGCCGTCATCCGAGAATTCGAAGCGGCTGGTCTCGGCGTCGAAGCTGACCTCGCGGGTAAGCATCCATGTACCCAGCACGTCCTGCGAGCCGGACAGCTTCAGCGCGCCGTCGTTGATCTCGATCAGCAGGCCATAGCCGCTGTCCTCATAGGGCTCGCCCTCCTCCAGCCCGCGGTTGCCATTCGGGAACTGAACGGGCGTCAGGCCATTGTTCACGTCGTAGCGCAGGCACCAGGTGAAGTAATCGTCGGAACAGATGTCGCCGCTGAGCAGCAGCTCGCGCTTACCGTCGCCGTCCACGTCCATCGCGTACACGCGCTCGAAATATATGATGTCGGTCATGTATTCGTTGACCGCGCCGTCGCTGCCGGTCACGATGGCAGTCAGCTGCGGATTTTCCGGATCGCCGCGCATCTCCAGGCGTAGCAGCTCGCTTTCACCGTCGCCGTCCAGATCGATCTCGGTCTTTTCGCCCACGGTCAGCTTTTCCGCGCCGGGCAGGTCTGGCGCATTATCGGTGTATTCCGCCGACGCCGCGGTGCATAGCAGCAGCGCTGCAAGCACACATGCCAGCAATTTCTTCATGACTTCTCGCTCTCCTTATCTTTCTTACGAAGCTTAGACGCAGATATGCCTGGGAAAGTTTCCAGATACGGATAATTTTTCCAGAATAATTTTCAGGCTGTGTTTTTTAAGAGGGAGAGCGCAGCTTCAGGCATATCCACCGCGGATTCAGCGGCGGCGGATCAGAACCTTCAGTCACGAAAGCGGCGAAAATGATACCGAAACGTATCCAAGCTGAAGAGGGACGCTCCCCGCTTGAGCGTCCCTCTTCTCCATATATTATATATAATATGAAGTTATTTCCCTATCTCCTGATAAAGATACGCCTTCATCTGATCGATGAATGCCTGCTGGCTCTCGATCAGCGCGGCGGCGATGCCCTGCGCGTTCGCATCGGCGTCGGGGTTGGAATTGCGTGCCTTGGTCAGATCCAGTATGCCCATCGTCGCGCCCTGCACCAGTATATCGGCGATGTGCGCCTCGCTCTTGTTGGTCAGCGTGTTCATGCGCATGCCCATCCACAGTCCGGCGCGGGCGACGGGGTTCGCGGCGCGCGGCTTCAGATCCATGGCGTAGAGCCGCTGCTCCGCGTCACGCGCGGCGTCCGCATAGCGCGCCTTCTGCGCGGCCATGTCCTGCCGGAGCTTGCCCGAGCAGTCGTCGATGAGTAATTTCAGGGAATCCTCGCCCATACGGCCGTTTTCCCACACGGCCTGAAGCAGGCTTTCGGTTTGATCCATATTTCTTGTCACCTCCGGTTTTTCCACAGATATTTTCGCGCGGGCGCGGGCAAATTATACGCCGTCAGAATTATGTCGAATTTGAAGAAATCTAGGCTTATTCCATGAAAGGTTGAAAGGAACGGAAAATATGTATATAATAAATGTATAATTGTGAAAATTGGGGTGGTTTTATGTCTATGTATCCTCTGATCCTGATCGCAGACGACGATCCGGTGGTACACGAATCGCTGGGCCTGTATCTGAGCAGCGAGGGCTATGAGCACCAGAGTGCTTACGACGGACAGCAGGCGCTGGAGATGTACGAAAGCCTCCATCCCGATCTGATGGTTCTGGATCTGATGATGCCCAAGGTATCGGGGCTGGACGTGTGCCGCCAGATCCGGCAAAACAGCGCTACGCCCATCATCATGCTCACCGCCAAGGGCGAGGAGATCGACCGCATACTCGGCCTGGAGCTGGGCGCGGACGACTACATCGTGAAGCCCTTCAGCCCGCGCGAGGTGCTGGCGCGCATCAAGGCGGTGCTGCGCCGCTTCAGCGAAAAGCCGAGCGACGATGATTCCTCCATCATCCGCCTGCCGCAGCTTGAGATCAGCCTGGAGAATTACCAGGTGAAGGCCGCGGGCAAGGTAATCCCCTGCACACCCAAGGAGGTCGAGATCCTGCACATGCTCTGTTCGAACGTGGGGCAGGTCTATTCGCGCGAGCAGATTCTCTCCCGCGTATGGGGCTACGACTACTTTGGCGATACCCGCACCGTGGACGCGCACATCAAGCGCATCCGTCAGAAGCTGCCGCAGGAAAACGTGCCGTGGGCGCTGAAGACGGTATATGGTGTGGGCTATCGCTTTGAGGTCAATGGATAATGAAAAGCAGGCGGCAATCTTCCGGCCGTTTCGCGGACGCTGACGCTGTAGAATCTAAGAAGCCCGCACGGGCGGGAAACAACAGCGTGCTGATCCAGCGCGCTGTATTGTTTGCTGCGGGCGTATTTCTTGCGGCGGTCATCGTGGGCGCGCCGGTATACCACCTGTGCGACCGGCTGGGGCTTGGGCGCTATTCCGGCTCCATCGGTCTGGCGGCGGGCTTCGTCGCGGCGTGCGCGGCGGCGTTTCCGCTGTGCAGGTGGCTGCTGATGAAGAGCGTAAAGCAGATTTCCGCGCTGCGGGACGTCGCCACGCGCGTAGCGGGCGGCGATTTTGACGCCAAGGCCGATGAAACCGCGCCGGACGAGCTGGGCGAGCTGGGGCGTTCGCTGAACAACCTGTCCTATCAGCTATCGCGCAACATGTATCTGCTGATCGTGGAGCGCAACCGCCTGAAGCACATGCTCAACGGCCTTTCCGAGGGCATTATCGCCATCGACGCCTCGGGGCTGATCACGCACATGAACCCCGCGATCTCCGCCATGTTCGAACAGAGCCGCGTATCGGTGGGTCTGCCGGATCCGCGCATGAAATATGTGCCGGACAAGGCCGTGTGGGAGGACTTTGACGCGGTGATCAAATCGGGCGAGACCGCCACGCGCAGCATCTCCAGTCGGGACATGATTATTCGAATCACGATCACGCCGATCGTGGATGAGATCGGCGCGATTGCGGGCGCGGTGGGGCAGTTCAGCGACATCACGCAGTCCGAGCGGCTGGAGCGCACGCGGCGCGAATACGTTTCCAACGTCAGCCACGAGCTGCGCACGCCGCTGACGGCGGTGCGCGCGCTGATCGAGCCGCTGAAGGAGGGCATGGTGTCCTCCGAGCAGGATCGCATGCGCTATTACGACATTATTCTGCGCGAGGTCATGCGCCTGTCGCGGCTGATCAACGACCAGCTGGAGCTGTCGCGGCTGCAAAGCGGCGGCGTGGCGATACAGAAGCAGAAGATGACGTTGGACGACCTGATCTACGACGTGTGCGACCGCTACCGCGTGATCGCCGAGGAGCACGATCTGGCGCTGAACATTCCGGAGGATCTTTCCGACTGCCCCACGGTGTACGCCAACGCCGATCGCGTGGAGCAGATGCTGATCATACTGCTGGACAACGCCATCAAGTATACCGAGCGCGGCTCGGTGGGCGTAAGCGTGAAGTGGGACGATGAAAAGGTCGTCATCACCGTACGCGACAGCGGCATCGGCATTGCCGAGGAAGACCTGCCCTATGTGTTCGATCGCTTCTACAAGGTAGACAAGGCGCACAGCGGCAAGGGCTCGGGGCTGGGGCTTTCCATCGCCCGCGAGCTGTTGAACCGGATGAACGAACAGATATGGGTCGAAAGTAAAAAGGGCGAGGGGAGCGCCTTCAGTTTTACGGTGCACCGCGAGCCGGAAAGCGAGCAGGAACAGAAATGAAAAAGATACTGATCGTAGTGGATATGCAGCGCGACTTCGTGGACGGCGCGCTGGGCACGCCCGAGGCACAGGCAATCGTGCCCGCCGCAGCGGCGAAGATCCGCGCCTTCGACGGCGATATTTATGTGACGCTGGACACGCATTTCGATAATTACATGAGCACCAGCGAGGGTCGGCACCTGCCCGTGCCGCACTGCATTCGCAATACGCCCGGCTGGCGGCTGAACGACGAGATCAACGCCGCGCTGGCGGGGCGCCGCTATACGGTTGTGGAAAAGCCGAGCTTCGGCTCGCTGGAGCTGCCGAAGCTGATCGCCGAGAGCATGACCGGCGACGAGGAAATGTCGATCGATTTGATCGGGCTGTGCACCGACATTTGCGTGGTCTCAAACGCGCTGATGCTGAAGGCGAACTTTCCTGAGGCCGACATTCGCGTGGACGCGGCCTGCTGCGCGGGCGTGACGCCTGAAAAGCATAGCGCCGCGCTGGAGACCATGCGCAGCTGCCAGATCGGCATTGAATAGCATAAACAGCACTCCAACAAAAGCAAGCCGCCTGAGCTGTGTAAACAGCTCGGGCGGTTTGCTTTTAATTTTACCTTCTGCAATTATCCGGCGGGGGCGCGCTTTCGCGCGTGACCTTCGCGTCCGGCGCGACCGACCAGGTGATAAAGGTATTGCCGCCGATGGTGGCGCGCGCGCCGATCACGGTGTCGCCGCCGAGAATTGTGGCGTTGGCATAGATGGTCACGTTGTCCTCGATGGTCGGATGGCGCTTCTTGCCGGAGAGCATCTGCCCCGAGCGCGTAGAGAGCGCGCCCAGCGTGACGCCCTGGTAGAGCTTCACATGGTCGCCGATCACGGTCGTTTCGCCAATGACGATGCCGGTGCCATGGTCGATGAAGAAATACTGGCCGATCTGCGCGCCGGCGTTGATGTCGATGCCGGTGCCGGAATGCGCGTATTCAGTCATGATGCGCGGAACGAAGGGCACGCTTTCCAGATACAGCTCGTGCGCCACGCGATAGACGTAGATGGCAAACAGCCCGGGATAGCTGAAAATGATCTCCTCGCGGCTCTGCGCGGCGGGATCACCCTCAAATTCCGCCTCCACATCCTTTAAAAGCATGGCTTGAATATGCGGAATCTTGTTGAAAAAGCCCTCGCACACCGCCCTTGCGCGCGCCTCGACGGCGGATTCATCATCATTTTTGAAGGAAAAGGCGAGCTTCAGCTGGGCGTAGAGCTCGTTCCAGATATTGGTGAGCGTGTAGCCCAGAAAGAAATCATTGTTCTCGTCGGCGAAGAAGCCGGGGAATATGACCTTGCGCAGCTCCTTGATGATCCAGATAATGCGGTCGCGCTGGGGAATTTTGCGTTCACGTTCGCGGTTGAACAGCCCATTTTCCGCGCAGTTTGCGGAAATGCGGCTCACCACGCCTTCAATCACTTTCTGCATTTTGCCCTCATTCCATTATTCAATCAAAGACCTTTGCGGACAGGTAGCGCTCGCCGGTATCCGGCAGCACGCACACGATCAGCTTGCCCGCGTTTTCATCGCGCGCCGCCTGCTGCATCGCCGCCCAGAGCGCCGCTCCAGAGGAAATGCCGCAGAGCACGCCCTCCACCGCCGCCAGCTCGCGCATGGCGGCTATGGCGTCCTGCGTTTTAACATCCATCACCTCGTCGAGCAGGCCGCGATCCAGAATATCGGGCACGAAATTCGCGCCGATGCCCTGAATGCCGTGCTTGCCCGCGTGTCCCTGCGTCAGCAGCGGGCTTTCCGCAGGCTCCACGCCCACGAGGCGCACATTTTTGTTCTGCGATTTAAGGTATGCGCCCGTGCCGGTAATGGTGCCGCCGGTGCCGATGCCCGCCACCAGCATGTCCACCCTGCCGTCTGTATCGCGCCAGATTTCCGGCCCCGTGCTTCTGCGGTGCGCGGCGGGATTGGCGGGATTTACAAACTGTCCGGCAATGATGCTGTCCGGTATCTGCTTTTGCAGCTCCTCCGCCAGCGTGACCGCGCCCTTCATGCCCTGCTCGGCAGGAGAGAGTATCAGCTGCGCGCCGTATGCGCGCACCAGCTGAAAGCGCTCTGCAGACATGTTGGCGGGCATGATGATGATGGCCTTATAGCCACGCGCTGCGCAGATGGCCGCAAGCGCAATGCCAGTATTGCCGCTGGTTGGCTCGATCACCGTGCTGCCGGACTTCAAACGCCCCTCACGCTCGGCGCTGTCGAGCATTTCCAGCGCCACGCGATCCTTGGCGCTGCCTGCGGGATTAAAGTATTCCAGCTTTGCCATAACGCGCGCCTTGAGCGCGTGCCGCGCCGCGAGCGCGTCGAGCGCCAGCAGCGGCGTGTTGCCGATCAGCTCCGTTACATTGGATGCATATTTCATCGGTGCCACCTCTTTCATTTTCCCACGCAGAAATTGCTGAATACCCGATCTATAACTTCCTCGGAGGCGTCCTCGCCCGTGATCTCGCACAGCGCCTTCAGCGCCGCCATCAGATCAATGGCGGTCACGTCCAGTTCAAAGCCGCCGTCCAGCGCGCAGATGGCGCGCTCCAGCGCCGCGCACGCCGCGCGTGCGAGCGCGATATGCCGCTGCTCGGTCAGACAATCGTCCGCCGGACGCGCGGCGCTCAGGCGATGGGCTATGGCCTCGGTCAGCGCGTCCGCGCCCGCGCCGGTCAGCGCGCTCAGGCGCAGCGCATCGGGAATATCGCAGATCGCATCGGGCAGGTCACACTTGTTTAAGCAGACGATCGCCCGCGCGTCGGCCTTATCGAGCAGCGCCCTGTCCTGCGGCGTGATCTCACCGGAGCCGTCCAGCACGATCAGCACGATGTCCGCGCGCTCCATGGCGTTCTCCGCGCGGCTCACGCCGATACGCTCCACCGGATCGTCGGTCTCGCGCTGTCCGGCGGTATCGGAAAGCTCGGCGCGCACGCCGCCAATGCTGATGCGCTCGGTGAGCACATCGCGCGTGGTGCCCGGCACGCTGGTGACGATGGCGCGCTCCTGCCGAAGCAGCGCGTTCATCAGCGAGGATTTGCCCACGTTCGGCCTGCCCGCCAGCACGATGCTCGCGCCCTCGCGGATCAGCCGCGCGCCGCGCTCGTCAATACGCGCCTCAAGGGACCTTTTGACATGGATCGCGCCCGCGCGCACCTGCTGCGCGGCGTCCGGCTCGTCCACCTCATCCGGAAAATCGGTGCACGCCTCGATCAGCGACAGCAGCGCCTTGATCTCCTCGGCGGCGCCGCGCACGAAGCCCGAAACGCCGCCCTCGAGCTGGCGCACGGAGGCGCGCGCGGCGGCCTCGCTGTCTGCGCCGATCAGCGACATCACCGCCTCGGCCTCGGCAAGATCGATGCGCCCGTTCAGAAACGCGCGGCGGGTGAATTCGCCCGGCTCCGCCGCCCGCGCACCCAGCGCCACGGCGGCCTCCACCACGCGGCGCGCGCACACGCTGCCGCCGTGGCAGTGAATCTCAAAAACATCCTCGCGGGTATAGGTGGCGGGCGCGGCCATGAACACGGCCAGCACCTCGTCCAGCACCTCGCCGCGATGCACGGCGTGGCCGTAGGTCAGCCTGCGCCCCTCCGCGGCCTGCGGGTGCGCGGGGCGAAACAGCTGCTCAAACAGCGCGCGCGCCTGCGCGCCGCTGACGCGCACAATGGCGACGCCGCCCGCGCCGGGCGCAGTGGCCACGGCGCATATGGTATCGGTATCCGGCATATTATTTTGCTCCGGTGCGCACCGGCAGGATCAGATGCACATAGTCGTTATCGCCAACGGGCGTCACGATGCAGGGCGAAACGGGGCTGTTCAGGTTCAGCTCGATATTATCGCCCTCGATATAGCGCACGACGTCCGTCAGATACTTCACGTTGAAGGCGATGTTGATGTCCGCGCCCTCCTGGCGGGTTTCCAGCTCCTCGCGCACGTCGCCTACCTGAGAATGCGCCTCCACTACCATGTGGTTATCCGCCATCTGCAGCATAATCAGGTTATTGCTGCCCTCGCGCGCGATCAGCGCAGCGCGGTCGATGCAGCGGCGGAAGGGCTCCAGCGCCACCTCCACGCGCGTGGCAAAGCTCTTGGGCAGAATCTGCCGGTATTGCACATATTCGCCGTCCACCAGAATAACGAAGATCTCCGTATCCTCCAGGCGGATATGCAGCTTGTTGCCCTCGAAGGAAAGCTGGGCGAAGGCGTCCTCGCTGTCGGAGAGGAGCTTGCCGATGTCGCCCACGGCGCGCCCGGGAATAATGGCGGAAAACTTTTCCAGCACATCCGAGCACTTTGCGCGGCGCAGCGCCAGGCGATAGCCGTCCAGCGCGACCATGGTCACATCGCCGCCGCCGATCTCCAGCAGGCAGCCGGTGAGCACCTCGCGCATGTCGTCCTGCGCGATGGCAAATTCGGTCTTCTGGATCATGTCGCGCAGCATATCCTGCGGCAGCGAGATCTCGCGCTCGCCGTCCAGCGCGGGCAGGCGCGGGAACAGCGCAGCATCCTGACCGGCGATGTTCATGCGCGAGGACGCGGAGCGGATCGTGAACATGAAGCGTTCGTCCATGCGAATAGCTACATTATCATCCGGCAGGCGGCGCACGATTTCCGAAAAGAGCTTGCCCGGCACGACGCCGCGGCCGATCTCCGTGATCTGCGCGGGGACGCGGGTAACGATGGTAATGCGCTCGTCCGAGCAGGTGAGCGTGAGCTCTTCCATATCGGATTCGATCAGCACGCCCTCGAGGATCGGGTTGGTGGTGCGGGTGGAAAGCGCCTTGGTTACGATCTGAAGCGCGTCGATCAGTTTCGTTTTGGAACAGGTGAATCGCATGGCATATCCCTCCTGATGATAGATGATCTATATATAGAGTAAATAGACGACGTAGTAGGTGCTGTGGATATTGTGGATAAGTGCCAAAAGCGCGCTGTGGCAGGTATTTTAGCGGTGCTTTTTATCAACAGCATGCGGTTGATAGATGGTTGATAACGGGGCTGCTTATCAACAACCCCCATGTTGTATCAGCCATTCTTGATCAGCTGCGCCAATTCCTCGATCCGTTTTTTGAAGGCGAAGTTGTTCTTCATTTCGTTCAGAATCTTGTCGCAGCCGTGCATTACGGTGGTGTGGTCGCGGTCGCCGAAGGCCTTGCCGATGTTCGTGGTGGACAGGTGCGTCATATCCCGGCACAGGTACATGGCGATCTGCCTGGGCAGCGCAATATCGCGGCTGCGCTTCTTGGAGATGATGTCGTCCGGCTCCACGCCGTACTGCTTGCCGATCTCCTGAATAATCAGCTCCGGCGTGATGCGGCGCACCTCCAGCGAGGACATGAGCTGAGAGAGTGAATCGCGCGCAAAATCCAGCGTGATCGGCGTGCCCATCAGCTGGCACTGCGCCGAAAGCCGCGTGAGCGTGCCCTCGAGCTCTCGGATGTTGGATTCCACGCGGCCGGCGATGTAGTCGATCACATCGTAGGAAACGTCGATGCCCTCCTCATCCGCCTTTTTGCGCAGGATCGCCACGCGCGTTTCGTAATCCGGGCGCTGAATATCCACGATCAGCCCCCACTCGAAGCGCGAGCGCAGGCGCTCTTCAATGGTAGGAATATCCTTGGGCGGGCGATCGGACGAAATGATGATCTGCTTGCCCTTGGAATACAGGTCGTTGAAGGTATGGAAGAATTCCTCCTGCGTGGACTTGGTTTTGGCGAGGAACTGGATATCGTCCACCATCAGCACGTCCACATTGCGCATGCGCTGGCGCAGCCTGGAGGTATCCTTCTTTTTGACGATGGCGTCGATCAGCTCGTTGGTGAAGCTCTCCGAGGTCGTGAGCAGCACGTTCTTCGTCGGATCGTCGGCCATGATGTAGTTGCCGATGGCATTCATCAGGTGCGTCTTGCCGAGGCCGACGCTGCCGTAGATGAAGAGCGGGTTGTATACATCGCTGGGCTGCTCCGCCACCGCGAGCGACGCGGCGTAGGCAAAGGAATTGCTCGGCCCCACCACAAAATTATCGAAGGAATACTTCGGGTTCAGCGTGGTGCGCGTCATTTCGCTGTTTTTACGGGCAATCTGATCCGGCATGTACAGCTCCAGCTCGTAGCTGCGCCCGAAACACATGCGCAGCGTGTTGTACAGCTCCGTATAGTAGCGCTGGCGCACCATATCGACGATAATGGGGCTGGGCACGAGGATCTGTATGGCTTCATCCGTCACGGCATACATTTCCAGCGGCTTTATCCATGTGTTGAAGGACACGGGAGCCAGATTCTCTTCCAGCATGGCGACGGCCCTGTCCCAGGCCTGCTTTTGCTCGGGCGTATAATTCATGCGATCCTCCGTATTGATTCTTTATACCGGCGAGCCGGTTTGCGCGCAACAATCCAATGCGGCCATTCATCCAATGCCCGCACTGGCTTACAGGACTGTACTTCCGAATACTTCGAAAGTATTATTTATCCACAAAAATATCACATGCTGTGGATAAATTGCCGGTTTCTGTGGAAAATACAGACCTATTGTAGCAGATTGCGCGGCGAAAAGCAAGGCAATTTGGCGAGTTCAGGAAAAAGTCAAAATGCAGCGTTTTGTATCCAATTTCAGATATGCCTGTTCATAAGCTGTGGATAACGCAGGGAAAAGCTGTGGGGCAACGCGAAAAAGCGGTGGATTGTCACAGGAATGCGCGAATCTTGTGCTTGAAAGGCACAAGGTGATTTGATATACTGATAAATGGGATAGACTGACGAAATATAAATCATACTCAGGAGATTGAATATAGATGCCCAGCAGAGAAAAAAGAGCGCAGCGGCGGCGCGGTTCAGGCGTGCTGCCCGCGCTGGTGATACTTACGGCCTTTGTGGCGCTGGCCATTGCCGCAATGCTGTTCAGCGGCGACCCCATCGGCGGCACGGAGGAAGAAAGGCTGCCCTACGCCTACCCGCAGGATACAAATTTCGTGGATCAGAATTCAGCCACGCGCGCGCCGCTGGTGCTGGGTGCGGACATAGAGCACATGACGCCCGAGCCCACCGCCGAGCCCGAGGCCACGCCGACGCCCGCGCCCGAGGAGAGCGCCGCGCCCGCGCAGCAGAGCGAGGACAGCGTGCCCACGCGCTTTTTCGCCACGCCCATGCCCGGCGATTATTTCCTGCCGATTATGAACCGCGCCGAGCGCACGCCCGACGATGAAATGATGATCGCGATCACGATCGACGATTGCAGCAAGGCGGACGTGCTCAGCCGGATCATCGAAATTGCCGATATATATAGTGCGAAGCTGACGCTGTTCCCCACCGGCGACGCGCTGATGACCCCCGGCATGACCGAGGGCTTCCGTACCTGCGTTACGCGCCTGGGCTACGAGATCGAAAACCGCAACTACGGCAAAAAGGCGGAATACACGCTTTCCAGCGGCGAGCTGGCGATACAGATGTGGAAGCAGAACATCGCCGCGAGCTACGCCATGGGGCGCGATTACCATCAGCGCTATTATCGCCCCAGCAGCGTAGAGGCCGTGTACGACCAGCGCACGCATTTCTTCGCGCGCAAGCTGGGCTTTACCGGCATCGTGGGCTATACCTATTCCTACAACGGCAATACCGTGGAATCGCTGGTGGGCACGCTCAAGAGTGGCAATATCTACCAGTTTGATATGACGCAGAAATCGCTGAAGGTGTTCGAGGGCTTCATCGCCGAGGCCAGCCGGAAGGGCTATCGCCTGGTGACGATCAACGAGCTTTTCGGCATGGAAGCAAACCAGATGGACGGCTCGCTGACCATCGATACGCAGGAGCTGCCCACGATGGACGACTATCAGGCCAGCTATTACGACCTGAAGCTCGGCTACCGCACGAATTCGGTGATCGCGCTGCAAAAGCGGCTGATCGAGCTGGGCTATCTGCGCACCTTTAAGAATGAGGCGGGCGAGCGCGTGAACGCCACGGCGGACGGCATGTACGGCTCGAGCACCAGCGTGGCGGTCAGCGAATTTCAGGCGAAGGTGGGTATTCCCGCCACTGGCAATGCCGATGTGGAGACGCAGCAGCGCCTCTTTGCCGAGGATGCGCCGCGCAAGTAGGAAATGGATCGCGGTTATATGGCGGAGCGCCCGAGTGGCCGACAGGCTCTGGGCGCTCTATTGCTTGAATGGAGGAGAATATGGGCATGCAAAATATTGTTCTGCGCCGGATCACGGCGGCGGACGACGGCGCAATCGCCGCGATCATTCGCGCGAGCCTGAAGAGCTACGGTCTGGATATTCCCGGCACGGCGTATTTTGATCCGGAGCTCGACCATCTGAGTACCTATTACTGCGCGGCGCCGGGCATGCGCGCCTACTTTATTGCCGAGCTTGACGGTGTGGTGCTTGGCGGCGCGGGGCTTGCCGAGTTTACCGGCATAGCCGGCTGCGCGGAGCTGCAGAAGCTGTATCTGGCGGAAGCGTCCAGGGGCATGGGCCTTGGGCGGCGGCTGATGCAGGCCGCAGAGGAGGAGGCGCGGCGTCTGGGCTACGATAAGCTCTACCTTGAAACGCATTCGGCGCTCAAGGCCGCGATAGGCTTGTATGAAAGGATGGGCTTTGCGAAGATCGACCGTCCCGCCTGCGTCAAGCACGGTACGATGGACTGCTTCTATATGAAGGAGCTGAGCATCAGCGGCGATGCGGCGCAGGACAGGCGCTTCATGCGCATGGCGATCGAGCTTTCAAGGGCTGCTGTCGAGCATGGAAACGAGCCCTTCGGCGCGGTGCTGGTGAAGGATGGCGAGGTCGCGTTCACCAATGAAAATCAGATCCACACGCGCCGCGATCCGACGTTTCACGGCGAGCTCGGATTGATTCGCGAGTTCTGCGGCAGGACGGGCATTACCGATCTGAGCCAATACACGCTCTATTCCAGCTGCGAGCCCTGCTTCATGTGCAGCGGCGCGATGGTGTGGGTCAGGCTGGGACGTCTGGTTTACGCCGCGAGCAATATGGATCTGGAGCGCATTTTCGGGGAAAAAGGCTGCAATTGCGCCGAGCTGGTCTTTGCGCATTCCTCGTGGAGGCCGAGGGTCACTGCGGGCGTGCTGCGCGAGGAGGGTCTCGCGGTGCTTCAGAATTACTTTGGTAAGCGCATGGGTAAGTAAAGGGATCGGGCGTGCTTCTGCTGCGCGCCGGAACGTTGTCTGAGAATGACCGCCGCCGGTATCCGCCGTAAAAAGAAATGAGCCGTTTCGACAGCATCGAAACGGCTCTTTCCTATTCAAAAATAAGAATCGGCAAAACCATGGGGATTGCCGCCCAGACGGATCAGTGCTTTACTGTATTTCTGGACAGGCCCTTGATCTGCGAGACCACCCAGTCGTAGTTGGTGCTTTCGATGGCAGTGCCGCAATAGGGGCACTTTGCAGATTTGTTCACATCCACGGGCGCGCCGCAGTTCGGGCAGTTCACGCTGGCGCTGCCGCCCGTGCTGCCGCTGCGCTCGAGCATCCATTCATATTTCATATAGATCTCATCGTTCCGGTCGCCGCGCACCAGCTTGCCGTCGCTGTTCGTCAGATAATTTACGAAGCGCGCGTGCACGCAGGCATACAGGCGGTCGGGCGCGCCGTTTTCAGCGGGCTTGCAGCCCAACAGCGTTACATCCAGCACGCTGATGTGCTCCATATGGCTGGTGATGCCCTTGTCGATGAAATCGCGCTTGAGCTGTGCGGAGGTCTGCGCGTACAGCGGCGCGCTGAGCAGCGGTTCGACCGGCGAAAGGTCACGCGCCGCCCAGGCCTCCTGAAGGCGGATATACATATTAGAAATCTGCGCGCACAGCTCGTCCTGATTGAGGTCGGCAAGCGCGCTGAGCGGCTGCAGGCTGCTCGGCGGCGTGGGCGTCGCGCCATCTGTGCTCTTCTTCTTCGAGCGCGCGCCGCCGATCAGCGCGATCAGCAGTATGCCGCCGACTGTGAACACGACGATATAGAAATCATCGACGCCGTAGCCGTCGGAGTCGGAGACATAGTCATGATCGCTGCTCGACCACGAATCATCATCATCCCAGCTGGAATCATAATCGCTCCCGCCGTAGTCGGAACCGCCGGAATAATCGCCGAAATCGGCGTGTGCGGGGAAGAGCGCGATCAGGCAGAGCAGCGTTATCAGCAGGCACAGCAGTTTTTTCATAAGTCCAGAATCCTTTCCCGCAGTCATCAGCGGCCGTATTTTTTCAGGAAGCTCTCCAGCGACAGGTTTTCATTGCGGATGCGCGTAGCGGCCTCGACGCCGACATAGCGGTAGTGCCACGGTTCATAGGAAATGCCGGTCTCATCGGCCTTGTTGGCGGGATAGCGCTGGATGAAGCCATATTCATGGGCGTGCAGGCTCAGCCAGGCGTATTGCGGCGTGCTCTCGAAGCCTCCGGAGGTCTCGGTGGTCACATCGAACGCCAGGCCGGTCTGATGCTCGCTCGCGCCCGCCTCCTGCGCCTTGCCCGGCTCGGACTGGGCGTACACCTCCTGCTGGCGCTGATAGTCGCGGTAGCCGGAGGTCACAATGAAGCCGTTTACGTTTTCCGCCTCGGCGGCGGCGAACATGCGCTCCATCGGCTCGTAGCATTCCCGAGCCAGGTAGATATTGGAATTTGCCAGGCGGAAGGAATGCCGCTGCTGGTAGAGGTTCACCAGCCCCTCGGGCACATAATCCGCCGACAGGCGATGCTCCGAATTCACCAGAAGGATGTCGCCCTTGTATTTCGTAGAGCCCACGCCCATGCGCCAGCCCAGAAAAAACGAAAGCCCGAGACAGGCGCACAGCGCAATGCAGGCCAATATCGTCTGTTTCCGCGTCAGCCGCAGTGCATAGCGCGATCTCCTTGAGCTATAAGAATTCGGATCGGCGGGTTTTATGGAAGCGCGCCGATGATTCTTCGCAGTATTTCGCCTCGATACCTCGTTTGCCACGTTTGTATCATCTCCTGTATTCATGCAATAATCATATTCCATTTTAATAGACGCTGTCAAGCCGGAAAATGCC
The DNA here is from genome assembly GCA_934670175.1 of uncultured Clostridia bacterium. Classification (GTDB taxonomy): domain Bacteria; phylum Bacillota; class Clostridia; order Christensenellales; family Aristaeellaceae; genus SFTH01. The sequence continues at coordinate 53,625 of CAKUOX010000002.1, forward strand.
GGATCGTTCAAATAAAAAATATCGGCAGGGCGTGCGGCGGCGCAAGATTTATGTTATCATAGAGGCAGAGAATATAGATACAGAAAATGGATGCAATGGGAGGACTGGCCATGAAACGGTTTCTATGCGCGCTGCTGTGCTGCGTGCTGCTGTGTCCGGCGGCGCTGGCGGACAGCTTTGACGATTTTCTCAATGCGGTTTCGGGCGGCACGCCGCAGCCGACGCAGGACAGAAGCCTGCGCTTTGCGCCGCTGGACGAGACGCCCGCGCCGACCGATGTGCCGACTGAAGCGCCCACGCCTGCGCCCGATCCCTCCGGCAATATATTGATGGCGGATAAGATCAACGGGGAACCATTCTATGTGCTCGGCAGTGACATAGAGCGCAGTCAGATCATTCGCGTACGCTTTCTGGACAGCCTTGAGGACATGCCCGAGGACGCCTGGGATGTTTCCGACGCGCAGAATGGCAGCGTGTACGCCTGGGTAAGCGGCGAACGCGGCGCGTATGAGCTGAGCATCGCGGGCGTGGGCGGCGTGTCGGCCGGTGCATCCGCTGAGGGTCTGTTTGCCTATTATCGAAATCTTGAGCAGATCGATTTCGGCAACTGCTTTTATACCGAGGGCATGGAAAGCATGTGCAGAATGTTTCTGGAGTGCAATAGCCTGAGATCGCTGGAGCTTTCCGGCTTCAATACGGAAAGCGTGCGCGATTTCAGCTGGTGCTTTGATGGCTGCGGCGCGCTGGAAACGCTGGATCTGTCTTTTCTGGATACCCGAAACGCCGCCGCGATGCAGGCCATGTTCTATGGGTGCAGCGGCATCGAGTCTCTGGATCTGTCCTTGCTGGATACCCAAAGCGTCACCACGATGCAGGCCATGTTCTATGGGTGCAGCAGCATCAGGTCTCTGGATGTGTCGAAATTGAATACGCGCGCTGTGCGGAATTTCAAGTATATGTTCAAGGGCTGCACCGCGCTGAGCGAGCTCATTACGGGCGATGATTTTCTGGTCGATCCCGACGCGGATGTGCTGGAAATGTTTGCAGATTGTCCGGCACTGGATGCCGAGATGCTGGAGCCGCTGCAGCTCGGGAAGGGCGCGGTGCCCACGAGCACGCCTTCGCCTGCGCCGACCGGCACGCCCAGACCCACGAATACGCCGCGCGTCTATTCGGAACTGCATCGCGGCAACAGCGGCGTGGATGTAGCGCTGATGCAGAGTTATCTGGTAGATTACGGCTATATGCTCAGCGGCTCTGCCGACGGCGAGTATGGCCGCAAGACCGCCAACGCCGTGCACTGGTTCAAGCATGCGAATTGCATATGGGATGACTGCGACGATAACGCCGACTACTGCGTCGCCACCTCGGAAATGCTGAGCGTGCTCTACGGCGGATCGGCCATAAGAAATATAGAGCCGGACGTTGCGCTGCAAATATTCGAGGGCAGCAAGCTGGAGTACAACAAGCTCAAGGGCGACAAATTCAAGTTCCGCATTCAGGTGGAAAATGCCTCTTCCCTGCGAACGGTGCGCGCGTTCGAGCTGCGCGCCTATATCACGAACGTAAGGGAGGAGCCCGTTTACGGCGACGGCTATTATTATTACGAGACCACGCGCTGCACCATCGCGCCCAATGGCATTGCCTATTCGGACTACCTGATCATTCCCAACCGCAGCGATATTTACAAGGTGTGGGTCGGTATCAGCCGCGTGGAATACAACGACGGCACATACGCCGAGGCCGACGAGATCGATTACTGGTATTGGACGTTTGATGAGCTGTAAGGAGGCGACGCAATGAAAAGACTGATTGGCATACTGCTCTGCTGCGCGCTGCTGTGCGCGGCGGCGCTGGCTGAGGGCGAGGGCTGGACGCTCGATTTCGACCCCAATGAAGCGGGCTACGACGGCGGCTGGATCGGCTGCGAGAGCGACGGCTTCAAGCTCTACCTGCCCACCGGCGCGCAGGAAATATTCGGCGGCGCGGATATCAGCTGCTTTGCCTTCAGCGGCGGCGTGCTGATCATCGACCGGCTCGCGGGCGCGGACATGGACGAAAGGATGAACGATGTCTGCGGCGAGGGCTGGCGCGCGGCGGCGCTCAACGGCCATGAGGCCGCGCTGGGCTTTATGAAGGATACGGACAACGCCTGCATGTGCTGGCCGGAGGGGGATACGCTGTATCATTTCCTGCTGGCGCCCGCCGTGGCCGAGGGCGGCTCGGCGGCGGCTCGCGCGTTTGCGCTGCGCGTGCTCACATCGGTGAGCGCGATGTAAAACAGTTTTCAAGGGGAGGAAGCTCAATATGAAAAGATGGATCTCGATACTGGTGACGGTGCTGGTGGTCTTCAGCCTTATTGGCGGCGCGGCGTTTGCGCAGAGCGACCCGCTGATCGACATTGCCATGGATATGGCGCGCGATCTGCATACGCTGGCAAATGATGAAAAGTACTTTGAACTTATGGGCTATACCTATACAAGGGATTACATATCCGCCTTTGCGGCGGTCGACTGCGATGAGATGCGGAGCGCGTATCGCGTTACATCGGCGGCGACGCTGATAGCGCAGGTCATGGGCGGCTCGCGCCTGAGCGATGTGGGCAGGAGCAATATCATAAAATCCGCGTATGCTGGCCCCGGCAATACCTGGAATGCCCAGAAGAGCGCAAATGCCATGTCGCAGGCGGCGGTGCTGAGTTTGTCGCGCAGCTACCTGAAGCCGAACGGTTTTCAGAATTGCGTAATGCTGCTCGACTGCGGCGGCGCGGTGTATGCCGTCAGCTGCGTGGAGACCGGCGCGGGCATCATCACGGCCACGGCCACGCCCATGTTCCTGGATGAGGGCGAGAGCATGGAAACGGTGGTGCAGAATCTCCGCCAGGAAGCGCCGGCGTATGCAGTGGAGCAGATATACCCCGAGCAGGATAAATAACGGGGATCATCGGCGTATTCCGGTGCGTTTTTTAGTGGAGAAAATGCGATTGGAGCGCGCCGGATATGCAAGATAGGTGGACGGGGAAGCGCGTTCCCCCGCCACTGCCACCCCACCAGTTTTTGCTAAAATCCTTCGGATTTTTGGGCGCAAAAACTACAAAGAAACGATTTTTGCTCTGAAAATGAGATTTTCCGCCGCAAAAATCGCCCCACACCCACCGTACCTCGAGAGGGCCGAAACCCTCTAGAGCTCTCCCGGGTTTTTCGACAGACTGATGGCGCCGCACCCGTTCGGGTACGGCGCCATCTTTATATGCGTTTGTTTAATTGATTAGTACATGCCGCCCATGCCGCCCTGCGGAGCTGCGGGGGCCGGTTCGGGCGCGGGGATGTCGGTGACCAGCGATTCGGTGGTGAGCACCATCGCGGCCACGGAGGCAGCGTTCTGCAGCGCGGAGCGGGCGACCTTCGTCGGGTCGGTGATGCCGCGCTCGATCATGTCGGTGTACTCGTCCTTGGCGGCGTCATAGCCGAAGGAGACGGACTTCTTGCTCTTGATCTTTTCGACGATCAGGCTGCCCTCGACGCCGGCATTGCGGGCGATCTGGCGAACCGGCTCTTCCAGTGCGCGCAGCACGATGTTCACGCCGGTCTTGACGTCGCCGGTGGTCTCGGAAACAAGCTTCGCGACGGACTTGGAGGCGTTGATCAGCGCGGTGCCGCCGCCGGGAACGATGCCCTCTTCAACGGCAGCGCGGGTAGCGGCCAGCGCGTCCTCGATGCGCAGCTTGCGTTCCTTCATTTCGACCTCCGTAGCGGCGCCGACGTTGATCACGGCTACGCCGCCGGACAGCTTGGCCAGGCGCTCTTGCAGCTTTTCCTTATCGTAATCGGAGGTCGTAACCTCGATCTGCGCCTTGATGGAAGCGACGCGCGCCTTGATCTCGTCAGGATCACCCGCGCCTTCGACGATCACGGTGTTCTCCTTGTCGATCTTGACCTGGCGGGCGGTGCCCAGCATGTCGATGGTGGCGTCCTTGAGTTCCAGACCCAGCTCCTCGGTGATGACCTGGCCGCCGGTCAGGATGGCGATATCCTGCAGCATGGCCTTGCGGCGATCGCCGAAGCCAGGCGCCTTGACGGCAACGCAGGTGAACGTGCCGCGCAGCTTGTTCAGCACCAGCGTGGCCAGCGCTTCGCCTTCGACGTCCTCAGCGATGATGAGCAGCTTTCTGCCCTGCTGCACGACGCCTTCGAGCAGCTTGATGATTTCCTGCGTGTTGGAAATCTTCTTGTCGGTGATCAGGATCAGCGGGTTGTCCAGCTCGGCAACCATCTTTTCCATATCCGTGCACATATAAGAGGAAGCATAGCCGCGGTCGAACTGCATGCCTTCCACCACGTTCAGCTCGGTCTTCATGGTCTTGGATTCTTCAACGGTGATCACGCCGTCCTTGCCGACCTTCTCCATCGCGTCCGCGATGAGGGAGCCGACGGTTTCGTCGCCGGAGGAGATGGAAGCAACCTGAGCGATCTCAGTCTTGCTCTGGATCGGGCGGGAGATACCGGCCAGCGCTTCAACGGCGGCGTTGGTGGCCATTTCGATGCCCTTGCGCACGACCATCGGGTTCGCGCCCGCGGCAACGTTCTTCAGGCCTTCATGGATCATGGCCTGCGCCAGCAGCGTGGCGGTGGTGGTGCCGTCGCCGGCGATGTCGTTGGTCTTGACGGATACTTCGCGCACCAGCTGCGCGCCCATGTTCTCAAAGGGATCCTCCAGCTCGATTTCCTTGGCGATGGTAACGCCGTCGTTGGTGATCAGCGGCGCGCCGAATTTCTTGTCCAACACCACGTTGCGGCCCTTCGGACCCAGCGTGATCTTCACGGTATCTGCCAGAGTGTTAATGCCGGCTTCGAGTGCGCGGCGGGCTTCTTCGCCATATTTAATCTGCTTTGCCATAATAATTGCCTCCTGAAATTCTACTTAAATTGTGGGAATGTCTTATTCGATGACGGCCAGAATGTCGCCCTGCTTTACGATGATGTATTCCGCACCGTCGAGCTTGACCTCGGTGCCGGCATACTTGGAATAGATCACCTTTTCGCCGACCTTCACCTGCATCTTAACTTCCTTGCCGTCTACCATGCCGCCGGGGCCGATCGCGACGACTTCCGCCATCACGGGCTTTTCCTTCGCGGCGCCAGCCAGAATAATGCCACCCTTCGTGGTTTCCTCTGCTTCGATATTTTTGATGACAACGCGGTCACCAAGCGGCTTCATAGTCATATTCTTAAACCTCCACTTTGTATGATCTTGATTGGTGTTAGCACTCTTTTATATTGAGTGCTAACGCTTACAGATGATAGTGTAACCAATTTCATGGGAAAATGCAAGCCCCAATGGCAGTGTTTTTTTGTTAAGTTTTGGATTTTAGACGAAAAAAGCGGGAAATATGCTAAAATGGAACCAGATGGAGCAAACGGAGGAGGCGAACGGCATGGATAAATGGGATGCACGCTTTATGCAGATGGCGGAGGTGATCTCCGGCTGGGCAAGCTGCTATCAGCAGGATCGCAAGATCGGCGCGGTCATCGTGAAGAATAAGCGAATCATGACCACGGGCTACAACGGCGCGCCCGCGGGCATACGCACCTGTGTGGAGCGCGGCGAATGTCTGCGCAAAAAGCAGGGCATCGCCTCCGGCACGCGCGCGGAGATATGCTACGCGATCCATGCCGAACAGAACGCCATCATCCAGGCGGCGCGCCTGGGCGTAAGCATCGACGGCGCGACGCTGTATTGCACGCATCAGCCCTGCGTGATCTGCGCGAAGATGATCGTGAACGCGGGCATCCGCCGCGTGGTCTACAAGCACGGCTATCCGGACGACTTTGCCGTGGAAATGCTGCGCGAGGGCGGCGTGCTGCTCGAGCGCTTTGAAGCTGAAAATATGGAGGAATAAATTATGAACAAAAGCCGCATCGGCTGCGTGATCGAAAACATGAGCGCCTGCGGGCTCGACCAGATTCTGGTTACGCACGCGCCCTCGCTGTACTACCTGACCGGCCACTACGTTGCGCCCGGCGAGCGCATGCTGGCGCTCTATCTCAATACGGACGGCGATCTCCGTCTCTACGCGAACCGCCTCTTTGCGCTTTCGGACGATGAGCTGCCCATCGTGGAGTTCGGCGATACGGACGATTGCGTGGGCATCCTCGCGGACGGCGTAAAGCCCGGCAGGCTCGGCATCGACAAATTCTGGCCGAGCCACTTCACCATTCGCCTGATGGAGCGGCGGCGCGACGTTACGCCCACGGTGGGCTCCGCGCCGGTGGACGACGCCCGCATGCTCAAGGATGCGGAGGAGATCGCCATCATGCGCGAGGCGAGCCGCATGAACGACCGCGCGCTGGCAGCGACCATCGCCGAAATCTGCGAGGGCATGACGGAGAAGGCGCTGGAAGCGGCCTACCTGAAAAACGCGAAGGCGCAGGGCGGCACGGGCCCGAGCTTCGCGCCGATCACCTGCTTTGGCGCAAACGGCGCGGAGCCGCACCACGACAACGACGATACCCGCCTGAAGGACGGCGACAGCGTGATTCTGGACGTGGGCCTGCTGCACAGGCGCTATTGCAGCGATATGACGCGCACGCTGTTCTTCGGCCATGTGGACGCCGAGCAGCAGAAGGTGTACGACGCCTGCCGCCGCGCCAACGAGGCCGGCCGCGCCGCCGTGCGCCCGGGACTGCCGATGTGCGAGTTCGACCGCGCCGCGCGCCGCGTGATCGAGGACGCCGGCTACGGCAAGTATTTCATCCACCGCACCGGCCACGGCATCGGTCTGGAGGTGCACGAGCATCCGGACAACTCGTCCGTCAGCCAGATCATTGCCCGGCCCGGCATGTGCTTTTCTGTGGAGCCCGGCATCTATCTGCCGGGACGCTTCGGCGTGCGCATTGAGGATCTGGTGTGCGTGACCGAGGACGGCTGCGAGACGCTGAATGAGCTTGACCATGCGCTGAAGGTGCTGTAAGCTGCTGCAAGGTTTATATAAAGGGGCGCTCCGAAAACAGAACGCCCCTTTGCTGCGCCTGGAATTTGTTGACTTAATGTTTATAATGTTATATAATAAGAAAAGTATATTATGGAGATGAATTGAATTTCTGGATTGGAGAATACAGATATGCAAAAATTCTTAAGATCGTTGGCACTGCTGCTCTGCCTGGCGCTGCTTTGCGGCGCGTTGGCGGAAGCGCCCGGGCTTTTATCGGAGGGCGTCGATATGGAAGTATCGAAGCAGTCGGAGACCGTGGCCATGAACGAGGAGGATAAGTCCCCGGCAGCAGCTGAGTCTTCGGTTACGCCCGAATCTTCGGCAACGCCTGAACCCTCAGCGTCGGCTGAGTCATCGGCCACGCCTGAGCCTTCGGCGACAGCTGAGTCTTCGGCGACGCCTGAGCCGTCGATTACACCCGAACCCTCGGCAACGCCTGAGCCCGCGGTGATCGAGCCTGCTCAGGAAAAGCTGGTGCTGGGCGTGGGTGAAAAGCGCAGCGTGGCGGATTGGCGCTTCATTTCCGGCGGCAGCGGCTTTGATGGTTCGGCGACGTATAAGAGCTCCAATAAGCGCATAGCGACCGTCGATGCGGACGGTATGGTGAAAGCGCTCCGCAACGGCAAGGCGGTCATCAGCGTGCAGGCGGCGGGCGCGGTCTGTGAGATCCAGCTGGAGGTCAAAAACGCGCCGAAGTCCGTTAGCTTAAAGGTAGAAAAGAATGTGCTTGGTGTGGGCGAGGAAACGAAGCTTACTGTGACCACACCGAAGGGCACGACAAGCACCTGGACGGTGGAGAGCGCGGACGAGGGCGTCGCCGCAATCGACGGCGATACGCTGCGCGCCGTGGGTGAGGGCAGTGTGAAGATCACTGCGCGCACCCACAATGGCAAGACGAGCACTCAGACGGTCACCGTGCGTCCCGCGCCGGATTCGGTGAGCTTTAATCGCACGGAGCTGACGATGGGCGCTGGCGAAGCGTACACATTGAAGGCGAGCCTGAACGAGGGCAGCGCCGGCGCGATGTACTATTCTGCGGCGGGCGACTGCATTTCGGTCGACGCTTCCGGCAGGATCACGGCGCTGAGCGCGGGCGAAGGTACGGTCACGGTCGAGACGTACAACGGCAAGACGGCAGTTTGCCATGTGACCGTGAACCCCGCGCCGACGCAGCTTGTGCTTTCCACGGCGGATGGGCGCGACAGGTACGGCGTAGGCGAAAAGGTACAGCTGGTATTCGAGGCGGACAGTCCGATTGCGGGCGTGACGTATAAATCGAACAACGCGCGTACAGCGGCGGTATCGGCGGACGGCGTGCTGACGATGAAGAAGGCGGGCAAGGTCACCATCACCGCGAGTACCTATAACGGCATTTCTGCGAAGCTGACCATCCAGGTGCAGATCGCGCCGAAGTCCGTTAGCTTAAAGGTAGAAAAGAATCTGCTGGGTGTGGGCGAGGAAGCGAAGCTCAGTGTGACCACACCGAAGGGCACGACAAGCACCTGGACGGTGGAGAGCGCGGACGAGGGCGTCGCCGCAATCGACGGCGATACGCTGCGCGCTGTGGGCGAGGGCAGCGTGAAGATCACTGCGCGCACGCACAACGGCAAGACGAATACTCAGACGGTCACCGTGCGTCCCGCGCCGGATTCGGTGAGCTTTGGCCGCACGGAGCTGACAATGGGCGCGGGCGAAGCGTACGCATTGAAGGCGAGCCTGAATGAGGGCAGCGCCGGTGCGATGCGTTATTCTGCGGCGGGCGACTGCATTTCGGTCGATGCTTCCGGCAGGGTCACGGCGCTGAGCGCTGGCGAGGGTACGGTCACGGTTGAGACGTACAACGGGAAGGCGGCAGTTTGTCATGTGACCGTGAATCCCGCGCCGACGCAGCTTGCGCTCTCTACGGCGGATGGGCGCGACAAGTACGGCGTAGGTGAAAAGGTACAGCTGGTATTCGAAGCGGACAGCCCGATCGCGGGCGTGACGTATAAATCGAACAACACGCGTACAGCGGCGGTATCGGCAGACGGCGTGCTGACGATGAAGAAGGCGGGCAAGGTCACGATCACCGCGAGCACCTATAACGGCATTTCTGCGAAGATCACCATTCAGGTGCAGATCGCGCCGAGGTCCGTCACCTTAAAATTGGAAAAGAACCTTCTGGGCGTGGGCGAGGAAACGAAGCTTACTGTGACCCTGCCGAAGGGCGCGACAAGCACCTGGACGGTGGAGAGCGCGGACGAGGGCGTCGCCGCAATCGACGGCGATACGCTGCGCGCCGTGGGTGAGGGCAGTGTGAAGATCACTGCGCGCACCCACAATGGCAAGACGAGCACTCAGACGGTCACCGTGCGTCCCGCGCCGGATTCGGTGAGCTTTAATCGCACCGAGCTGGCGATGGGCGCAGGCGAAGCGTACATATTGAAGGCGAGCCTGAATGAGGGCAGTGCCGGCGCGATGCGTTATTCTGCGGCGGGCGACTGCATTTCGGTCGATGCTTCCGGCAGGATCACGGCGCTGAGCGCAGGCGAGGGCACGGTAACGGTTGAGACGTACAACGGAAAGACGGCAGTTTGTCATGTGACCGTGAATCCCGCGCCGACGCAGCTTGCGCTCTCTACGGCGGATGGGGGCGACAAGTACGGCGTAGGTGAAAAGGTACAGCTGGTATTCGAAGCGGACAGCCCGATCGCGGGCGTGACGTATAAATCGAACAACGCGCGTACAGCGGCGGTATCGGCAGACGGCGTGCTGACGATGAAGAAGGCGGGCAAGGTCACCATCACCGCGAGCACCTATAACGGCATTTCTGCGAAGCTGACCATTCAGGTGCAGAATGCGCCCAAGTCCATTGCTTTGGCAGTAGGAAATAATGTGCTTGGCGTAGGCGAAGAAACGAAGCTTACTGTGACCCTGCCGAAGAACAGCGCGGGGCGTTATGAGATCAGCCTGACGGGCGACTCGGTGCGGCTCGAGGATGATCGCATCGTGGCCGTCAGACCGGGGGATACGTGCGTCAGCGTGCGCAGCTACAATGGCCGCAGCGCGCAGGTGAACATAACGGTGTGTCCGGAGCCGACGTGGCTGAAGCTGTCGCCCGAGGAGGGCGCGATTCCCGTGGGCGGCAGGATCCGCTTTGCTGTGGAAATGGATGCGGGTGCAAAAAGCGCTCTGCGCTTCGAGTGCTCGGACAATAGCGTGGCGCTGCCCAGCGAGGATGGCACGATGCTGGGCGTGAGCATTGGCGAAGCCTGGATCACCGCTGTGACGGCGAACGGCGTCAGTGCGCGCGCATTGCTGCGCGTATGTCCGCTGCCGGAGCGCATTTCACTGCCGGCATTGCCGGAGGTCGCCGTGGGCGATAAATATCAGGTCGTGCCGGAGACCTATCCGGAAAACTCGATGGGCGAATATACCTACGCCAGCAGCGATCCCAGCGTGGCGAGGATCGACGCGCGCGGCGTGATCTCCGGTTACGGCGCGGGCAGCGCGGTGATCACCGTTACGAGCGGAAGCTGCGTGGCGACGCAGATATTGACCGTGCGCAGCTATAACGATCTGCATCCCGTGCGCGTGGTGGCGCACCGCGGCGCATCCGGCTATTATCCGGAAAACACGCTGGATGCCTTCCGCCATGCGTCCGACTACGGCGCGAAGAACGTGGAGCTGGATGTGCGCAGAACGGCGGACGGCAAGCTGGTGGTTTTCCACGATGCGTCCATCAGCGTCAAGGGCAAGAGCAGACGCCTCGACAGCATGACCTATGAGCAGCTCAAGGCCGTGAAGCCGGACATTTGCCTGCTGAGCGAGGCGCTGCAGGTGATCGGCGAGTGCGGCCTGCACGCGCATGTGGAGATCAAGGATAAGAATATCGAGCCCGAGGTCGCGGAATGCGTGAAGCAGAGTGGGGTATATGGCGATGCTGATTATCTGTGCTTCGATCTGAACGTGCTGCGCACGATCAGCGCGCACGACCCCGACACGGACCTGACCTACCTGATCAACAAGCAGGATAAGCTGAATTACCTGATGAAGAACCTGGATAAGTTCCAGGACATCAAAACCGTTTCCATCCATAAGGCTCTGCTCACGCCCGAGATCGTGCGCACGCTGCACCTGCATGGCAAGAAGGTGATCGGCTGGACGGCGGATACGGAGAGCGATGTTAAGCGCCTGAAGAAGCTGGGCGTGGACTGCATCACGTCCAATTATCCGGATCGGGTGAAATAAATTCAAAACCGTCATATGAAAAGGGGCTTCTGTTTCCGATTGAGTGTGGAAACAGAAGCCCCTGATGATTTATAAGTACGGGTCGGCGGGTTCTAAAGGAAGTCGCCGACAATTCCATTTAAGTCACATGTCGCGGATGCAATCGTAATTCTTGATGATGTATTCCGCGCCGGAAACGATGGTAAGCACCACGGCGATATACATCAGCACATTGGCGAGCACCACGCCGAAATGCCCCAGCAGCGGCGCGCCGCTGACCGGCACCAGCAGCATTAGCGCGACAGTGGCGCTCATCTGGAACACGGTCTTGAGCTTGCCCAGCATCGCCGCAGCGATCACCTTGCCGCCGCCCGCGGCCACCAGCCGGAAGCCGGAAATAATGAATTCGCGCGCGAGCATCACGATGCACACCCAGGCGGGCATGCGGTCGGACGCAACGAGCACCACCATGGCGCTCATGACCAGCAGCTTATCGGCAATCGGGTCGGCAAACTTGCCGAAATTGGTGACCAGATGCCGCGCGCGGGCGATCTTTCCGTCCAGCGTGTCGGTAAAGCACGCCGCCAGATAGAGCACCAGCGCCACATACTGGCACCACTGCGCCTTCGCCAGGGCAAAGATCACGAATACGGGGATCATGATGATTCGAAGCATCGTCAGTTTATTTGGCAGATTCATTTTTACAGCACCTCCGCAGTCAGGTCATAGGCGTCCGCGCCGATGACGCGCGCCATCACATATTCGCCGGGCGTGAGCGTGCGCGCGCTGTTCAGGCGAATGCAGCCGTCGGATTCCGGCGCTTCCAGAATCGAGCGTCCCACGGGGACGCCATCCTCATCGAGCCCTTCCACCAGCACCTCGCATTCTTCGCCGATGCGCGCCTGCATCAGCTCCGCCGATATTGCCTGCTGGAGCATCATCAGCTGGTCGAGCCGCGCGAGCTTCACGTCCTCATCTATCTGATCCTTCATGCGCGCGGCGGGCGTGCCCTCCTCCGGCGAATAGGTGAAGGCGCCCATGCGATCGAAGCGCGCCTCGCGCGTGAAGTTCATCAGCTCCTCAAACTGTGCCTGCGTTTCGCCCGGGAAGCCCACGATGAACGTGGTGCGCAGGGTAATGCCCCGCGCCTTGCAGGCGGCGATGCGGCTGCGGATCCATTCGGCGGAGCCGCGGCGGTTCATTTTCTTCAGCAGCGCATCGTCTATGTGCTGAAGCGGCAGATCCAGATACGGCGCGACCTTCGGGTTATTCTGGATCTCGTCCAGCAGTGCGTCCGTGGTGGTGTCCGGATAGCAGTAGAGCACGCGCACCCAGTGCACGCCCTCGATCTCGCTCACGCGGCGCAGCAGCGCCGGCAGCAGCAGCGTGCCGTCGCCCAGATCGCAGCCGTAGCGGCTGGTATCCTGTGCGATGAGCGTGATCTCCGTAACGCCCTGCGCGGCCAGACGCTCGCACTCGGTTACGATGTCGTCAAATGGGCGCGAGGCGTAGGAACCCCGGATCAGCGGAATGGCGCAGTAGGTGCAGCGGTTGTTGCAGCCGTCCGAGATCTTCACATACGCCGCCCACGGCGCGGTGGTGAGCACGCGGCCGCAGTTCAGGAAGCGTTCGCCGTCCGCCATGTACAGCGGGCGCTCGCCGTGCTCCGCATCGTCGAGCATATCGTAGAGGCGGGCATAATCGCTCACGCCCATGAAGCCGTCTACCTCCGGCATTTCCTGAAAGAGCGTATCGCCATAGCGCTGTGCCAGGCAGCCGGTCACGAACAGCTTTTGCAGCCGGCCGGTCTTTTTGTATTCCGCCATTTCGAATATCGTATCGATGGACTCTTCCTTTGCGGCCTCAATGAAGCCGCAGGTGTTCACGAATATGACGTCCGCCTGCGCCGGATCCGCCACGATCTCGTAGCCGCGCTCGCGCAGCATGCCCAGCAGATTTTCGGAGTCCACGCGGTTTTTCGCGCAGCCCAGCGATACCATGCCCACTGTTTTCATAAGGGATCATTCCTCCGTATCGAACATGTTCATCATTTGTTCGCGGCTGATAAGCACCGTGCGCGGCTTGGCGCCGTCGGCCTCTGAAACGATGCCGCGCTTCTCCATTTCGTCAATCAGCCTGCCCGCGCGGGCGTAGCCCACGCGCATGCGCCGCTGCAGCATGGAAACGGACGCCTGGCCGGCCTCCACCACGATCTCCACCGCCTCGGCGAGCTTCGGGTCGTATTCGTTGATCACTTCTTCGCGCTCGGCGTCGCTGCGCACGGCGTTTTCGATCTTCTCCACCACGTCCTCATCGTAGGTGGTCTCGCTGCGCTCCTTGATATAGGAGACCACGGCGTTGACCTCCTCGTCGGACACCCACGCGCCCTGCACGCGGATGGGCTTGTTGATGCCGGAGGGCACGAACAGCATATCGCCGTTGCCCAGCAGCCGTTCCGCGCCGCCATGGTCGATGATGGTGCGGCTGTCGATCTGCGAGGATACGGAGAACGCGATGCGCGAGGGGATATTTGCCTTGATGATACCGGTGATCACGTTTACGGACGGACGCTGCGTGGCGATGACCAGGTGCATGCCCGCCGCGCGCGCCTTCTGCGCCAGGCGGCAGATGCTGTCCTCCACGTCGCCGGGAGCGACCATCATCAGGTCGGCCAGCTCGTCGATCACGATGACCATCTGCGGCATCATTTTTTCATCGGGCGCGAGCGCCTTGTTGTAGCCCTTGATGTCGCGCACGCTGCGCTCAGCAAAACGCTTGTAGCGCGTTTCCATCTCCGCTACGGCCCAGTCCAGCGCGCTGGCGGCCTTCTTCGGGTCGGTTACGACCGGCGCGATCAGGTGGGGAATATCGTTGTAGATCGACAGTTCTACCACCTTGGGGTCGATCATGATCAGCCGCACCTCCTCCGGCGTGGCGCGATAGAGGATCGACGTGATGATGGCGTTGATGCACACCGATTTACCGGAGCCCGTCTGGCCCGCGATCAGCACATGCGGCATCTTCGCGATGTCCGCCACGATGTAACGGCCGGAATTGTCCTTGCCGAGCCCGACGGCGATTCTGGACGGATGCCGCCGAGCCTCCGGCGATTCCAGCACGTCGCGCAGGCGCACCATTTCCACATGGTCGTTCGGAATTTCTACGCCCACGGCGGCCTTGCCCGGAATGGGCGCTTCGATGCGCACCGACAGCGCCGCCAGTCGCAGCGCAATATCGTCGGCCAGCGCGGTGATGCGCGATACCTTGATGCCCGGCGCGGGCTGAAGCTCGAAGCAGGTAACGGCGGGGCCGTGCGCCACGCCGATCAGCCGCGTTTCGATGCCGAAATTGCGCAGCGTTTCGATCAGGCTGTCCGCCTTTTCGCGGTCGGCCTGCTGATAGACCGAGGTATCCCGCGCGTCCGTGCTCTGCTCGAGCAGGTCGATCGGCGGATAATTGTAGCCCTCCTCCTCCGGTTCCGGCTCCGGCTGCCTGCGCTTCAGGCGCGGCATGGCGGGCTTTGCGGACGTGGCGTGGGGAATATCGAAGGGCGCGTCATCGTCCTCCTCCGGCTGCGGCGCGGGTTCGGGCGCGTCATCATCGAGCTTCAGCGCGCGCACGCCCTCAACCACGCGGCGCGGCTTTGCGCTCTTTGGCGCGGGCGCCTCGTATTTCTCGGGTACGAAGGCGTCATCCGCATCGGTATGCACGGTGAACAGATTGTCCGGATCCTCGACGGGCGCCTCGCGCGGCGGTTCAGCCTTCGGCGCGGGCGGGGTCTGCTGCTGGCGGATCCTGCGCAGCGGCTTGGGAATATCAATGCCTACATCGTCGGCTGCGGACTGCGTCTCGGCAGCGTCCACATCCACCGTTTCGCGGTAGATCTTCTTGCGCGGGGGATTGCGGCGCACGGGCGTATCGAGCGCGATGGAATCCTCGCGCGCGGCGCTCCTGCGCACGGGCGTATCGAGCGCGATGGAATCCTCGCGCGCGGCATTTCTGCGCGGCCTTGGCGCTTCGCGCGAAGGCATTTCGGCGCTTCGACGGGTTCTGGACGTGCGCTCCGGACGGGCGGGCGCACGGAGCTGCGGCGGGTCGAGCTCATCATACCCGAACATCTGTTCGTCATCGCGCTGGCGACGGCGTTCCTCGCGGCGATCCTGATTTTCCTCCGCGCGTTCGCGGCCCCAGCGAAGCAGCTGCTGCATGCGGCCGGTTGCGGTCAGGCAGATCACAGCTACCAGCAGGCAGACGATCAGCCCGCCCCAGCTGCCCAGCGCATTTTTCAGCGGATATGCCAACAGCGCGCCCAGCGCGCCCGCGCCGCCCTGAAAGCGATAGGCGCGCGCGATGAAGTCCGGCAGGCTCATGGGCATGTGCCGGTAGAGCCCGCTTTCGTTGATGCTCCAGTTGACTACGCGATCCACGAAAAACAGCTCCACTGCGGTAAACGCGGTCAAAAACAGCAGCGCGTTCATCACGACGTTCAGCACGCGCACGCGCCTGCCGCGCCAGGAAAAGACCAGCAGCACGCCCACCCAGATGAGCAGCAGCGCCAGCAGCGGCGCAAGCACGCCCGCTACGCCCAGCATGACGCAGCGAATGTCGTTCATGGCGGTGTTCGCTTCAGGCGCAGCCACCGCCAGGTACACCAGCAGCGCAGCTACGCCGAAGCAGGCCAACGCCGCCAGCAGCTTCACGGGCGCTGCCGCGGGAGCCTCGCGCTCGCTCTGTTTTTTCTGATTTGCCATTTATTCCCTCCGATAACCGACTATATTATATGTATTTGCGGCCGGAACCGCAAGTTAGATTTATGCAAAAGAGCCGCAAATCATAGCGGCTCTTTGTTTATTGAAGAATTAGAATTGCAAAACCGGAGCTTTGCGGGTCGGGAGCGCTCAGCCGATCAGTTGGGTGATCATCTTCCCGACGTGCAGAAAGTCGAGCTGGGTCACATAGCTGTACAGCGTGGAGCCGGAGATCAGCGTCTGCGTCAGCTCGGAGTTGAACAGAGACACGATGCTGGGCAGCAGCGTCAGCAGCAGCACGGCGATGACCGAGCCGCGGATCAGCCCGCACAGGCCGCCGGGCAGCCAGTCGAACATGCGCAGCACCGGAAAGCGCACTACATGATCCAGCAGGTTGATCAGCAGCGATACGATCGCATAGATCACGATGAACGCCAGCAGGAAGGCCAGCACATGGAATACCGCCTGCCAGATGGTCTGATCCAGGTAATCCGAAAGCGTGGTGATGTTCAGCCGTGCAAAGGCCTGATTGCGGATATTGGCCTCAAAGGCCTTCGAGATCACGGAGATTTTTTCGCTGACGGTGGATACCGCCGCCTGAATGGCGCTTTCACCGCCGGAGACGACCTCCGCCACCGTGGTTGCCGCCTGCGCCTTGGAGGCGAAGAAGCTGTCCGGCTCCAGATACTGGTTCAGCACGGCCATCAGCGTGGTGTTCGAGAGCGCCAGGTTCGCGATGCGTTCGTATACCAGCCGCGCCCCGAACCACGAGCCCACAAAGCCGAACGTGGACAGCAGCGAGGTGATGAAGCCCTTGTGCATGCCCGCCAGCAGGCTGAATGCCAGCACCGCCAGGATCAGAATATCTACAATATTCATATTTCAAGTTCCTCCGTTTGATTATCTGTTTGCCATATTTCCCCGTTTTGCGCCGGTTTATGCCAGAAACTGCGGCTGCGGGGAAAAATCCTTCGTTCGTCAAGCCAGCGTGACCAGATACACCGTACTGCCATTGCCGATGACCGCAACATTGTCGCGCGTCACGCCGTAGACCTTGTCGATGGTGATGCCCAGTTGATAGGACTGCACGCTGCGGCTGCCCGCCTGCGCGATCATCAGATGTCCGTCTGCGGCAAAGCCGTAGATACGGTCGCCCACCGTCACGATGTCCGTACAGCCGAAGGGCATGCGCAGTATCTGATCCAGATTTGAGCGCATCACGCGCACATCGCGTATGGCGGACGCGCCGCTGAGCTGCGAGTCGTTTACCAGCGCCATCAACGGGTCGTTCATGCCCTCGTCCACCGCTGCCAGATACCAGCCGTAGATCAGCCGTCTGGCGGCAGTGTCCTCCATGCCGGTATAGTCGTAGCTCTTGATGTAGGTATCGCCCGCGACCAGCACCTGCGAGGACTGGAACATTACCGCGTAGGCCAGCTGCTGCGTATCCGTGATTCGCCCGACGATCTCCTTGCCGGGGCGATAGGTCTGTATGTTACAGGTGGGCACCGTGCCGTTTGAATCACACACCATGACCCACAGCAGGGAATCGCTTGAGAAGAAGCCGTAGTTGATGACGTCCACATCGTCCAGAATAATCTGGCTCACCTGCTTGCCGCCGCTCTCCATCAGAACGATGGTGCTGTTCATTTCCTCGCCCGTAACCACGGCGGTATACTTGCTGCCGCTGCGGGCGCTCAATATCGGCGCTTCCATTTCGCCGTTAAAGGTGGTCGCGCCGGATTTGCCGTCGATCAGCGTCAGCGTAGAGCCCGCCCACACGGCCACGCCGCTGTCCGTAGCGTTAAAGCCCGCGTTTTGTCCCATCATGTACGACCAGTTCACCTTGCCGCTCGATGAAATGGATGAAACGGTGCTGCCGTCGTAATAGACGAAGCCGCCCGCTGTGGTTTGCAGATCCTGAATATTGGCTATTTCCATCGCTGTGCAGTGGCCAAAGCTGTCCGAAGCGATGACCCGCTTCGACAGCGTGGCCAGTCCGTAAGCGAGCGCCACGGAAATAGCGACGATGATCAGCACGATCGCCCATGGATTTCTTGCGCTTTTGCGTCTATCCATGGAAATCCTCCGTATATTGTTTTCAAAAATATCCCTTGTATACCTCTATCAATCCTATTATAATTGAAGCGCGGGTGATAAGCAATGTTTCCCTTGTAACAAAAGCGGGACAAAAATGACCAAATCCCAGAGCGCCGTCATTATTTGGACACAATTTTGCGGATGGCGGACGATTGTTTCACGTGAAACATACACATTGGAGGCAGCATGGCGAAGCGGGCAAAAAAGCAGGAGGAGAAGCGGCGGCGCGTCGGCCGCAGGGCGGCGTTGGCCGGCCTGCTTTGCTGTGCGCTGGCGCTCGGCGGCCTGCTGGGCTACATGGGTGTGCAGGCGCGCGCGGTGCACCTGTGCAGCGCGGACGTGTATCTTGCCGACCTGCCTGCCGGTCTGGACGGCGTGACGCTGCTGCTGGTTTCGGATCTGAATATTCGAAACGGCGCGGACGCCGCGCGCTGCCGCAGCATTTTCAGCAAATTGCGGGCGCTTCAGCCCGACGTGCTGCTGCTGGGCGGTGATTACAGCGCGCGCACGCTCGGCGAGGTGCTAAACGGCGCGCCGGAGACGCAGGCCAAGGCCGCGGCGCTCGATTTTCTGTCTGGGCTTGACAGCTTCCAGGCGCCGCTGGGCAAATATGCCGTGCTTGGCGAGCGTGACGGCGACGAAGCCGCGCTGCGCACGGCGCTGGCGTCGGGCGGCGTAGAGCTGCTGGCGGACGAATGTGCGGTGATCGCGCGCGGCGGTGGTGAGATGGTGATCGCGGGACTTACGGACACGAGCCGTCAGCTCACGCCCTATTCCCAGATCGGGCGCTATTTCACCGGCGACGAGTGCGTAGTGGCGCTGGCGCACAACCCCACGGCGTATGTGGGTGTGCGCGTTGCAGAAGCGAAAAACGGCGGCGCCTGGGCGGATCTGGTGCTCAGCGGTCATACGCTCGGCGGTCAGATATGCGCCTTCGGGCGAACGCTGCACACGCTGCCGGAGGCGGAGGCGCGCTGCCTGGCGGGCTGGTTCTATATGGATGATCTGCCGCTGCTGGTGAGCCGCGGCCTTGGCTGCGACGGCGCGATGCTGCGGCTGGGCGCGCAGAGCGAGGTGTGGCTGCTGACGCTGAGAAGGCCGGAGACCGTGGATATGACCACACTGCCCGACCTTTAAGGATCCGACATGCTTTTTAATGTTCCACGTGAAACAAAACGCATCCTGTCGAAGTGCGGCGTTGTTTCACGTGAAACAACCCAGACCGCTGACAAACCCCGCAAACGCAGAGATTTCTGCTTGCTTCGTCAACACGGGCTGCAAAATCGGTTACATATACCAAATATGCGTCCTCATTTGCAGCCCGCGTTTCCTTGCCTTGCAGGTTTTTTCAGCGTCTGGCAGTCTGTTGACTTTGTCAACATCCTGTATTGTTTCATGTGAAACAATAGGCTATGAGAAAGGCTATTATATATGAAGGAGTTTATCTGCACGCTGTGCCCGCGAAATTGCGCCGTCGTGCGCGGTGAAACGGGAAACGGCGTCTGCGGCATGGGCGCGGAGCCGAGAATCGCGCGCGCCGCGCCGCATTTTGATGAGGAACCGGTCATTTCCGGCAGTCGCGGCTCGGGCGCGGTGTTTTTTTCCGGATGCAGCCTGAAATGCTGCTTCTGCCAGAATTTCGAACTCTCGCATGGCGGCTTCGGCAAGACCGTCAGCACGGCGCGGCTGCGCGAGATCTATTTTGAACTGATCGCTCAGGGCGTGCACAACATCAATCTGGTCAACCCCACGCATTTCGCGAACGCTATATACGATTCGCTGGAGGGCGGTCTGCCCGTGCCGGTGGTGTGGAACAGCGGAGGCTATGAGAAGGTGGAAACGCTCAGGCGCTTCGAGGGGCGCGTGCAGATCTATCTGCCGGATCTGAAGTACATGCGCGCGGAGTCCGCGCGGAAATACTCGCGCGCCGCCGATTATTTCGATTATGCCGCGCCCGCGCTGCGTGAAATGCTGCGGCAGACGGGGCCCGCAGTCATCGGCACCGATGGATTGATGCGCTCCGGCGTGATCATTCGTCACCTGATCCTGCCCGGCTGCGCGGATGAGTCCATTGAAATACTGGATTTCATCAAGCGTGAGCTGCCCGGCGCGTGGGTGAGCCTGATGGCGCAATACCTGCCCTTCGGCGAGGCCGCGGGTGTGGATGAGCTCGGGCGGCGGCTGACGCAGGCAGAATACGACCGCGTGGCCGACCATCTGCTGGAAATCGGTCTGGACGACGGCTTTATTCAGGAGCTTTCGTCGTCGGACGAGCAATACATTCCGAAATTTGATCTCACCGGCGTGTGAGGAGCGAAGGAGAACGGTTTTACTTGGTTCAGGAACTCAGATTTTCGCCGCTTTTCAGCGGCTCAAGCGGCAATGCGATCTATGTAGGCTGCGGAAATACACATTTGCTGGTGGACGCAGGGCTTTCCGGCGCGCGCATCATTGCAGAGCTGAAGCGCATCGGCGTCGCGCCCGAGGCGCTGACGGCCATATTGACCACCCACGAGCATGTGGATCATATTCGCGGCGTGGGCATACTTTCGCGTAAGCTGCACATTCCGGTCTATGCCACGCGCGGCACCTGGGTGGGCATGCAGGAAAAGGTGGGCGCGATTGAGGATCGCTTCCGCTGTATCATGGAGGCCGGACAGGATTTCTATCTTGGCGATGTGAATGTCGCGCCCTTCGCCACGCCGCACGACGCGAACGAGCCGGTCGGCCTGTGCTTTGAATGCGGCGGCGCGCGCTTTGCCGTGGCGACCGACCTGGGCTGTCCGAAAAAAGGCTGGATGAACTGCGTGCGCGGTGCGGATGCGGTGCTGCTGGAATCGAATTACGATCCGGACATGCTTCAGGCGGGCAGCTATCCCTATGAGCTCAAACGCCGCATTGCCTCCACGCATGGCCATCTTTGCAACGACGATGCGGGCAAATGTGCGGTCGAGCTGGTGAAATCCGGCGCGCGGCACATCATATTGGGGCATTTGAGCAAGGAGAATAACTTTCCGGAGCTCGCGCGGCGCTGCACGGAATCAGCGCTGCTCGCCGCCGGAATTCGCCCGGGCGAGGATGTGCGGCTGGACGTCGCCCTGCGCGACGGTACCACAGGCATGTTTGCGCTGAGCTGCGAATTGCGCTGATGAGGAGGAAAATGGCATGAAACGATGGCTCATGCGGCCCGCTGCGGCGCTGTTTCCGCTGGCGGTGCTGGCTGGCGGCATATTCTCGACGGCGGCAGCGCTGCGGCTGATGGCCTGCTATCTCGGCGTGGCGCTGCTTTCCGGCTGTGCGGCGGAGGCATTCCGCAATGCGGCGGGATGCGAGCCCGCACGGCGGCGCGTGGACGGCCGCTTCTTCGGCGGACTTACGATGATCCTGCTGGCGGGCGCGCTCGGCTGGGGGCTGTGCGCATGGCTGAATAAGGCGGATGCGCTGTGCGGCGCTCTGATCGCCGGCGTCTGCATCAATATCGAACAATTGTTCGAAGAACGTGCCTGTGCGCTCGGGCGGCGCGAGGACGGGCCGATGCTCGCCGTCGTGTCCGCGCTGCTGCTCACGGCGGGTATGGCGCTGGACGCGCGCGCCGCTGCGCCGCTGGGCCATTCGGATTTCTATGCGGCGTGCGGCGCGGCGCTGAGCGCACTGGTCTCGGCAGTTGTATCGCTGTGCGTGGCCTCGCCCGCGCGCGTGTCGTTCATTCCGCGCAATCTGGGCTTTTTTCCAAGGGCGGCGGCGCAGAGCCTGCTGTATCCGGCGGTCTGCGCGGCGCTTATGTGGCTTCGGCCCGACTGCTTATCAGCGCTGCCTGCGCTGGCGGGATACGCGCTTTGGCGTCTGGCGCGCACGCCCTGCCGCCGCACGGCGAATGAGGCGCGGGCCCTTTCGCTTCTGCTGATGCTGGTGTGCGGGTTGGGCGCTGCTGCCGCGGCGATATTGCCGCAGGCCGTCGCCTATGCGCGCGCGCTGCTGCTGGCGCTGCTCTGCATTTTCGCGGTGTTTACCGCGCCTGCGCGGCGGCTGTATCTGGGCGCCGCTGCGCTGCTGCTGGCCATGGCGCTGGTGGAGACCGGCGCGCTGACCGACGGCGCGCTGACCGACGGCGCGCGGATCGCCATCGCCGCTGCGCTTTGCGCCGCCGCGATAGCGGCAAACGTAAAGCCCGCGCTGCTGCGCAGGGTTTAGGACGGATTATACGGCATATATCTGATGTGCGCGATCTCATTTGTGTTTTGAATGGGATCGCGCACTTTATTATATAGGCAGGCATTGACAGGAACTGGTGGGAATAGCAGTGGCAGGGAGCTTGCTTTCCCGTCCACAGGCTTGTCAAAAACTTTTTTGACAAGCTGAAACCAGCCGCCTCAGCAAAAGAGGCGGCTGGTTTGCGTCAGGGCTGCGCTTCCTCGCCGGTATTGCCGGAGAAGTCCGCGTCGAGCCAGGGGTCGAAGGCTGCGCCGCTGTCCACGGCGGCAAAGAAGCGCGCGAGCTGATCGGCGGCGAGGTCGATGTTTTCGCGCATCAGCGTTTCCAGGCATTCCATACCGGCGCGAATGTCCGCGTCCGGATGCGAAAACGGCACGATGCCGCGCTGCTTCGGCACGACCAGCCCCACCACGGTGGCCAGCGGCGTGCCGCCCAGCACCATGATCCGGCGCAGGCGCAGGTAGAGATCAATGTCCGTCTGCAGGCGCAGCGGCGAAATGCCGGGATACATCTGTACCGCCGCGCGCAGCCCGTCGCGTCCCAGCGACAGCCTGCGGCGCAGCTGTCCGGCGCCCTGCCGGTAGAGCAGGCGGTCGAACGCCGTTTCCACGGCGATGTGCTTCGCCTGACCGCTGCGCGCCATTTCGATCAGCGACGGATGGCAGATGCGATCCAGCGCAAAGTGGCAGAAGAAGCCCGCGGCGTATTCGGCGGCCAGCGGCATGTTGTCGCAGATGGGCGCGCGCATGCGCTCCATGGCCTCGCGCACGGGGCGCTTGTGCATGCCGAGCCCGAAGGCGCGAATGCTGGCGCTTACGTCGTTGAAGAGCGGGTCGGGCCCAAATGCGCCCGCGCGAAAGGCGGCGCTGGTCAGATCGAGCCGCGCTGAAAGTCCGGCGCGCAGCGCGGCCTCGCGCGCGAAAATGATATGCGCCAGTTGATCCGGCATGATCGCTTTCTCCCTTTCAGAGGTTTTATGAGCGGGCCGAGCCAGTCCGGCAGGGCCTGCTCCAAACGGTTGCTTTGCGCTTTACAGCAGCGGCGCGAACAGGCGCAGCAGCTTTTGAATCACGCGCACATGCGGCTTCTGCCGCGCCCTGCTCGCCTGCGTCACTTCGCGGCAGAGCGCCAGCGTGGCGTCGAAATCGGCGCTCACCTGCTGCACCGCGGGACAGCCGCTGAAGAGCACCGCGTCCTCAAAATGCAGGTACAGGCTGCGGAAATCCAGATTGACGGTGCCGACTACGGCGGTATCGTCGTCGGCGAGCATCTGCTTGGCGTGGATAAAGCCCGGCGCATATTCGTATATGCGCACGCCGCCGCGCGCCAGCTGCCCGTAATACGAGCGCGTGATCTGGAACACCAGCTTTTTATCGGGTATGCCGGGCGTAATGATGCGCACGTCTACGCCGCGCTTGGCCGCCAGTATCAGCGCCTGCGTCATTTCATCGTCCAATATCAGATAGGGCGTGGTGATCCAGCAGCGCCGCCGCGCCTGGCGCAGCAGGTTCATGTATACGCATTCGCCCACGCGCTCGTCGTCCAGCGGCGAATCGGCATAGGGCGCCACGATGCCCGGCGCGTCGATCTGCGCGGCGGGCGCGGCCAGATACGCCCTGCAATCCTCGTCCGTGCGCCCCATGGCGTTCCACATTTCAAGGAACATCTGCGTCAGGTTCCACACGGCGCTGCCGGTCAGCCTCACGCCGGTATCCTTCCAGTGGCCGTAGGGGTGCTTCACGTTGAAATATTCGTCGGCCAGATTGTAGCCGCCGGTGAAGCCGACCTGCCCGTCGATGACGGTGATCTTGCGGTGGTCGCGGTTGTTCATGAATGCGCTTATCAGCGGTACGATGGGGTTGAATACCCGACAGCGAATGCCCTTTTGCTGCATCCTGTCTATAAAATGCGGGCAGATGAAGGAGAGCGAACCCACATCGTCGTAAAACAGGCGTACTTCCACGCCTGCTGCCGCGCGCTCGGCCAGTATTTCCTCCAGTTCCATAAAGCAGGTGGACAGCTCGATGGCATGGTATTCCATGAATATGAATTTCTTTGCCCGCCGCAGGCACGCCTTCAGATCCTCAAACGCCGCTTCGCCCGAGGCGTGAAAATCCACCTGCGTGTTCAGCCACGCCGGATACTTGCCCCAATCGCGAATATAGCGCAGGTTGCCCGCCAGGTCGGGGTCGCGCTTCTGCGCCTCGGCGATGGCCTCCGCGCCCGCGTTCGCCTCCACGGCCAGATGCCGGTCGATGCGTTCAAAGCGCCGCCGTATGGAA
Source organism: uncultured Clostridia bacterium (assembly GCA_934670175.1). Taxonomy (GTDB): domain Bacteria; phylum Bacillota; class Clostridia; order Christensenellales; family Aristaeellaceae; genus SFTH01. The sequence goes on from CAKUOX010000002.1 coordinate 78,167, forward strand.
TAGGTCGCCCACGGCTGACCCACCAGCACATACAGGCACAGCCCCAGCACCGGCATCAGCAGTATCAGCGCGATCCAGCCCGTTTTGGATGCGGAAACGCGCTCCTGCCCATAGATGTTCAGCGCGCATACCAGCGAAAGAATGCGCGTGACGATGGACACATAGGGAACGACCGCGTTGGCGCGCATGGCCAGCGATACCAGCCACCATATTTGCAGCAACAGCGCCACGCCCGCGAATATCGCGCGCCCGACGCTGTTGCGCATGGATTGGGTCTTCTCCCCGCGCTTGAACATGCCCATTCCTCCGAATTACTGTATTTATCTATTGATTATAGGCATCGGGAACGGGCTTGTCAATCGCGCGCTGGTTGAATTCAGCGTCCGGCAAGCGCGGGCTCGCGCTCCGGAAGCCTGCCCAGGCGCGTATCGTCCGCGCGGCGGTCGCGCAGCGCTTCCACCGGGTTGGGTGCGGTCTCAAAGCGGTAGTCCGCGCCGTGCTGGCGGATATATTCCTCAATCACGCCGTGGCTGACCACGTTTTCGATATTGCGGTTGACCTGCCGCTGATAATCGGCGAAGGTGCCCTGCTCGGAGACGCGGGCGACGTTTTCATAATCCTCGCGCACGGCGGTGAGGTTCACGGTACCGCCCAGAATGAAGCGCACATATTCGATATTGCTTTCCAGCTTCAGCGGCGCCGGGAATTCGGCGTCGGGGATCAGGTCACGCCAGTCGCCGCCCTCGAAGTTCTTCAAAAGCCCCTCCGCGATGTTCAGGTGCATCAGCTCCTGCTCGAACATGAAATCCCAAATGCCGCGTATGCGCGCGTCGGTCTCGGTCTCGCGGCAGCTCCAGTACAGCCAGCATTCCACATACTGGTGCACCAGCAGGTTTTCCAGCGGCGTAAGGCAGGGATCGAGCAGACTGCCGTACTGCGAAACGTGCTGTTCCTCCACCATGCCGATTTCCTGATAGAGCCTGCGGCCGGTCTCCTCCGGCCAGAGCGCGGCGGTGTTCATATAATAATTCATCGTCTGCTGTTCGGCGGCGGTGATCACGTTTGCCGCCAGCAGGTCGATGGTCTGCGGCTTCTTGCCCGCCATCGAGCGGCGGATGGAATCGTAGGGGTGGCGGTGGTGGGCGATGGTCGGGCGGCCGGGCGTGATCTCCGTATAGCCGCCCACCAGATCCTGCGCGTGCACGCCGCTGTGCATATCCAGATAATCGGCGTAGCGGTAGAGATGGTCGAAGTCCTCCAGCAGCGCAAAATCCAGCGCGCTTTTCACGTCGATGTCGTTGACGCGCTTGGCCAGGTGCGCGGTCAGATCCACGGCCAGCTGCTCGTAGCCGATGGTGTGCTCCAGTGCGCTTTCGTCCGCGGGCTTCAGATGCGCCAGCAGCTTTTGCTGCTGCTGCTCGCTGCGGCGAAGCAGCGCCAGCTGGCGGCGCAGCTCGTTGTCGCCGGTGGCACGGGAAAACTGATGGGAAAACCACACGTTTTCAAATTCCGTGCCGTTCATCAGTATGATGCGCGTGCGCGTGTAGGGATCTACGGCGCGCTTGTCGTAGGGCTTTGCCCACATCTTCTCCCAGTCGATGATCAGCTCGGCCTGCTTTGCGGGCTTTTCATTAAACGGATTCATAAATTGCATCCCTCCTTGCGCCGCTTAGTGTGCGCATTTGGGATGCAATTCATGCCCGCGAGGGCCGTATATTTCTTTTCTTTTATACTCAGCTGCGTTTAAACTGCCACAGGCATTGCGCAAGGAGATTGACGGCAAAGAGCGCGCCCTCCGTCGCGAGCTTTGCTTCATAGATATTTATGTGCTCCGCGAGCGGTATCAGCAGCGCGGCGCTCGCCGCAAGCAGCACTGCCGACAGCAGCACATGGCGCAGGGCGGCGCTTCCATTGCCGTCGTCGCGCGGCGAGATGCGGCGGAAAATGGCGAAGCTCGCGCTTGCGCTTACGGTGCGCGCCAGCGTGTTTGCCAGCGGCGTGCGCAGCTCGTGCGAGGCGTCCTGCGTGAATTGTCCCTGACGCACGAACGCCGCCTGCACGCGGTCGAGCATGGCGTTCAGCGTCTGCGCCAGCTGGCGCAGCTCATCGTCGGCGGGCGGCAGCGTCAGCCGCGTGTCCAGCGCGTGCGCGTCGATCGCCTGGGCACGGGAGATCATTTCGGACAGCGGAGCCAGCATGCGTCCGGCGGTAATGCGCCCCGCGATCAGCGCCACGACCGCGCCGGCGATGTTCAGCGCCGCCAGCAGTCCGATCAGCATTTCCAGAAATTCATATTCGCGGTCTACGCGCCGGATCACCGCCAGCGTGCCCGGCGCCCCGCCGTCCAGCGTCACGGCCACGCCCTGCGCCAGCAGCGGCAGATCATCCGCCTGCCTGTACAGCACGATGTCCGCGTTTTTCAGCAGATTCGCGTCGCCCCGCCCGCGCCATATGATTTCAACTGTATTATAGCAGGGCGCAGCGCATTTTGCCAGTCGCGGCGGCGATTCTCATTGTATTCTCATTGAAGATGGCGCGGCAGGCTTTGCAATGGAATGGTCAATAATAGAAGACGATCCCGACACACACCGTGTCGGGATCGTCCTGACAGATACTCTTTTGCGATCAGACCACGCCCTGCGCCAGCATTGCGTCGGCGACCTTCATGAAGCCCGCCACGTTTGCGGCCTTTTCGAAATTGTTCTTGAAGCCGTATTCGGCAGCCGCGTCGGCGACATTGCGGTAGATACCGGTCATGATCTGCTTCAGCTTCGCATCCACTTCCTCAAACGTCCAGGAATAGCGCATGGAGTTCTGGCTCATTTCCAGCGCGGAGGTCGCAACGCCGCCGGCGTTCGCGGCCTTGGCGGGGCCGAACATCAGCCCGGCGCCCACGAAGGCGTCGATCGCGTCCATGGTGGAGGGCATGTTTGCGCCCTCGGACACGCAGATGCAGCCGTTCGCGACCAGCTTCTTTGCCGAAGCCAGGTCGATTTCATTCTGCGTGGCGCAGGGCAGTGCGATGTCGCACTTCACGCCCCAGATGCCCGCGCAGCCCTCGTGGTATTCTGCGGCGGGATGGGTCTCGATGTATTCGCGGATGCGGCCGCGGCGCACCTCCTTGATCTGCTTGACGGCGGCCAGGTCGATGCCGTCGGCGTCGTACACATAGCCGTTCGAGTCGGACATCGCCACGACCTTTGCGCCCAGCTCGGTCGCCTTCTCGCAGGCGTAAATGGCCACATTGCCGCTGCCGGACACGACCACCGTCTTGCCCGCGAAGCTCTGGCCGTTCGCTTTGAGCATTTCCTGCGTGAAATAGCACAGGCCGTAGCCGGTGGCCTCCTTGCGCGTCAGGCTGCCGCCGTAGCTGAGCCCCTTGCCCGTCAGCACGCCGCAGTACTGGCCGGTCAGCTTCTTGTACTGACCGTAGAGATAGCCGATCTCGCGCGCGCCCACGCCAATATCGCCGGCAGGCACGTCGCAGTCGGGGCCGATATGGCGGTAGAGCTCGTTCATGAAGCTCTGGCAGAAGCGCATGACCTCCATGTCGCTTTTGCCCTTGGGATCAAAATCGCTGCCGCCCTTGGCGCCGCCGATGGGCAGACCCGTCAGCGAATTTTTCAGCGTCTGTTCAAAGGCCAGAAATTTCACGGTGTCGAGCGTCACCGAGGGATGCAGGCGCAGGCCGCCCTTGTACGGGCCGATGGCGCTGCTGCTCTGCACGCGGTAGCCGCGATTCACCTGAACCCTGCCCGCATCGTCGATCCACGGCACGCGGAAGGTGACCACGCGCTCAGGCTCCACAAACATGTCCAGCACACCGTATTTTATGTATTCCGGATGCGCGTCCACCACGGGCTCGATGGATTCCAGCACGCTGCGCACGGTGATCAGAAACTGCTTGTCGCCTGCGTTGCGCGCCTCCACGGTGTCCATCAGCTTGATGAGATATTCATTCCTAAGGCTCATATGTGCCAACCTCCCAATTTATTCTATGCTCCCAGTATAGCGCGCCATGCCCGCGCTTGTAAATCGTCCAAATGCAAAAAATAATGGATGAAATATAAAATGATCTGCATATCTGCGCCGGTTTTGCGCCTGAATATGGGGAAAATGCAGGGAACACGCTTACGCCATGCAAAAAATATGCGCAGCATACTTGAAAAATGCGCGCCTCGGCGCTATAATGAAGCATACTTTTCCGTCAGGGAGGAAGCGGACATGAACAGTATTTTTATTCCGCAGGGCTATCGCTCGCCGCTGAGCGTATACGACATGCAGGTGGCCATTGAATTTATCAAGCACAATTTTCAGAAGGAGCTGGCCTATGCGCTGAATCTGCGCCGCGTGTCCGCGCCGCTGTTCGTGACCGAGGCGTCCGGCCTGAACGACAATCTGAACGGCTATGAGCGCCCCGTGGCGTTCGATGTGCCCGCCGTGGGCGAGGGGGGCCAGGTGGTGCACTCGCTGGCGAAGTGGAAGCGCTATGCCCTGAAGAAATACGACTTCCGCGTGGGCAAGGGCATCTATACGGACATGAACGCCATCCGCCGCGATGAGGCGCTGGACAATCTGCATTCCGTGTATGTGGATCAGTGGGACTGGGAGAAGGTGATCCGCCGAGAGGATCGCACGCTCGATACGCTCAAGCGCACCGCGCAGGAGATCGTGGACTGCATCTGCGATGTCAGCGTGCGCCTGAACCGCGAGTATTCCAGCATTCATACCCGCCTCTGCCGCGAGATGAGCGCCATTACCTCGCAGGAGCTGGAGGACATGTATCCGGACATTCCAGAAGGCAGTCAGCGCGAAAATAAATATCTGGAGCAGCACAAGACCGCGCTGATCATGCAGATCGGCGGCAAGCTGCGCTCCGGCAAGCCGCACGACGGCCGCGCGCCCGACTACGACGACTGGGCGCTCAACGGCGATATTCTCTTCTGGAACGATGTGCTCGGCCGCGCGTTCGAGATTTCCAGCATGGGCATTCGCGTGGATGCGGAATCGCTGGCACGCCAGCTGAAGCTCGCCGGCTGTGAGGAGCGCGCGAAGCTGCCCTTCCACCGCATGCTGCTTGACGATGAGCTTCCACTCACCATCGGCGGCGGTATCGGTCAGAGCCGCCTGTGCATGCTGATGATCGGCTGCGCCCACATTGGCGAGGTGCAGTCCAGCATCTGGGATCAGGCCACGCGCAACGCCTGCGAAAAGGCGGGGATCAAGCTGCTGTAAACGGCGGAACGTGGACATGAAAAGGGGCTTTGAACGCACGCGTTCAAAGCCCTTTTTCCATTTAGCTGCGGGAACCGGCAGGGCTGGAATCTGCGGGTTGACGAGCTTTATTGTCCAACCGCTCCGGCACACGCCGATGCTCCTTATATATTCCGCCTCAGTCCCTTGGGCAGATGGTTCTTATAGCAGCCGCCGGAGGCCTTTGCCCAGCCCAGCGGCATGCCCTGCCAGCACATCAGCTGCCAGCCGCGCACGTCCTCATCGCAGGCGATCGCCTCACCCAGCAGGTAGCGCGCCGCGTCATCGTCGGCAAGCGCCGCATGCTGATGCGCGCGGCTCGGCGTCAGCGCCATCGCAAGCGCGTGCTGCGGTTCAATATGGCTGCGCCCCAGCCGCATAAGGCTTACCCCCGCCGACACCACGCGCAGTCCCTTCAGATCGGGGCAGGCGGCGGGCACGGCGATGACCGTGTCGCCCAGCCGCAGCAGGCGCGCGCCGAGGCCGTCGGGCAGCGCGCAGATCTCAGCCTTCAGCCGTGCGAGCGCACTTGCCGTTTCGCGATCCGGACGCGGAAAGGACGGGTCGGGCATGCGCCTGTCGCCCGCCTTGCGCAGCCGCGCGCAGAAATGCCCGTCGCCGGATACGCGCTGCGGCCATATGCGCAGCATGCCGCCTTCGGAGCTGCCCAGCCCGTCGAGCGCAAAGTCCTCGGGGGCAAATTCCGGATGGCGCGCCAGAAATGCGGCGATGGTTCGCTCATTTTCCGCGCGGTTGAAGGTGCAGGTGGAATACACGAGCCGGCCGCCGGGGCGCAGCAGCGCCGCTGCGCTGTCCAGTATTTCCGCCTGACGCCGCGCGCAGCCCGCGGGCGAACCGCTCTGCCACGCCGAGCGCGCGGCAGGCTCGCGGCGAAACATGCCTTCGCCCGAGCATGGCGCGTCGCAGAGCAGCGCGTCGAAGTATTCCGGCAGCCGCGCCGCCAGCGCGTCCGGACGCGCGTTCACTACCACGGCGTTGCGCACACCCAGGCGTTCCAGGTTCGAGGCCAGCACCCTTGCGCGCGCGGGCTCGATCTCGTTGGCGACCAGCAGTCCCCGTCCCGCCATGCGCCCCGCGAGCTGTGTGGATTTGCCGCCCGGCGCGGCGCAGAGATCCAGTATGCGCTCGCCGGGCTGCGGGTCGAGCGCCGCTGCGCTGAGCATCGCGCTCGCCTCCTGCAGGTAAAACGCACCCGCCGCATGGGCGATGGACGCGCCGGGCTTTGCGCCGGACAGCAGGTAGCGCCCCGTCGGCTCCCACGGTACGGCCGCGCCGCAATACGGGCGTGCAGCCGCCTCCGCGCCCGCGCGCAGCGGGTTCAGCCGCAGCGCCAGCGTGGGCGGCGCTTCCATGGCGGCGAAAAATGCCGGGGCTTCGGCTCCCAGCATTTCCATGATCTCATTTTTAAAGGCCTCGGGCAGCGGAATCAATGCTCTTCCTCCAGCAGCCTGATAATCTCCGAAAAATCGTGTACGATCGGCCCGTCCCAGCCGTCGCCGCCGTCGCGCAGCATCTGCGCCGCACGCATGCCCACATTCAGCGCGCCGCGCAGGTTGCATTCGCGGTCGTCGACAAACAGGCATTCCTCGGGGCTGACGTTCAGCGCTTCGCAGATCGCAGCGTACATGCGCGGGTCGGGCTTGCAGGTGCCGATTTCGGTGGAGACCACCATCGCGTCGAAATACCGCGCCTCCGGGCGCTGCATCGCAAATTCGCGGAACGAGGGCATCGCGTCCGACAGCACGCCGATGCGATGATCCTTGTGGATATGCGCAAGCGCAGCTTCCACATCCGCATACCAATGGTAGCGCGCGGGGTTCCAGGTGAAGTCCCAGTTCAGCGCGTCGAGCTGGCTTTCCGTAAGCGCCCAACCCATGCGCCGCGCCACGTTCGCAAGGAACTGCCGCCGCAGCAGCGCTTCCTCCGCTATGCCGTGCACGAGCACATCCTCGCGCAGCACCGGCGCTTCCGCGCGGCAGGCTTCCTTCCAGGCGGCGCCGGGAATATCGCGCGCATGGTCGCCCAGCAGCGCTTCATATTCCGTGGGCACGTTCCAATCGTTAAAATGTGCGGGGCGCACCATTACGCCGCCCGCGTCCAGAATCAGGCTTGTGGTTCGCATGGCGTTTCTTCCTCTTTCGTCGCTTCGCCCGCCGCGGGCGCTTCATCGCGCAGCTCCTCGGGAGCGTGCTCGTATTCTGCGGTTTCCGTGGGCAGGTGTTTCTTATGCAGCCGCGCGTAGACGAACGTGCGGCAGATGGCGTAGCCCAGCGCGAACAGCGGCACGCTGACCAGCATGCCCACGAAGCCGAACAGGCCGCCGCCGATCACGATGGCGATCATGATCTGCAGCGCGGACATGCCCACATAGTCGCCCAGAATGTGCGGGCCGATCAGGTTGCCGTCCAGCTGCTGCAGCACCAGCACGAACACCGAGAACCACAGCGCGCTCATCGGGTTCACCATCAGCAGGATCAGCGCACAGGGCGCCCAGCCGATGAACGGCCCGAAGAAGGGGATGATGTTCGTTACGCCGATGATCACGCTGATGAGCAGCGGATATTCCATCTTGAAGATCAGCATGCCCACATAGCAGATCGCGCCGATGATGGCGGAATCCACGATCTTGCCGTTGATGAAGCCTGCAAAGATGTGGTTGGCCTTGCGCGTCCAGTAGATCAGCGTTTCGATCTTCTCACGTTCCATGATCGAATAGCCGATCTTCTTCATCCGCGCGCACAGCCGCGCCTTGTCCATCAGTATGTAGAAGGCGGTAATCAGCCCGACCAGCAGCTGATACAGCGAATTGACCACGCCCGACGAAATGCTCACGATGTTGTTCAGCAGCATCGTGATGTTCTTGATCTGGCTGGAAACGATGTTTTCCCACGCCACCACCAGCTCGTCGCCGTTCACGCTCAGTATGTCAAACTTCAGCAGCAGCCTGTTCAGCTCGCCCGAGTTGTTTTTCAAAAACGCGGTAATGTACGCGACGATCGAGGTGATCGACTGGATCAGCTGCGGCAGCAGCAGCCTCAGTAGCACGAACACGATGGTCAGCAGCATCAGCACCGAGATCGCCGTGGAGATCAGGCGCTTGCCGTGCACATGTTTTTCGCGGAAAAAGGCGCTCTTGTCCAGCACGCTTTCAATGTGCCGCTGCGCCGGCCCCAGCAGAAACGCGATCGCAAAGCCGATGAAAAACGGCGACGCCAGTGAGAATATTTTGCAGATAAAGGCCCATACGCCGTCGAAATAATAGATCAACGCCCCGAACAATATCGCGAACGCCACCACAATAATTCGACCTTTTACCTCGAAGCGCTCCAGCTCCTTTGAAAACGGCAGTTTCATTTCTACCTCCACATCGGTTACGATAATTATACAGATACATATCTATTATAACACGAGCACAAGCGTGCGGTCAATGAAGCTCTGCCCGCGAACACGGAAAAAACGCGCCAATTTTAGACTTAAAATCGACTTTTTTGTCCGAATTTCTACCTATTTAAATAAGCGTATGAAAGATCAATGTGTCAGTCATGGCTCGCAGAGGCTGCGCGGCGCGCGTCAGCCAGCTGCGCCAGCGCCTCGGACGCGGCAATCTGCCCGTCCAGAAATTTCCGAACGATCGTCTGGCAATCGCCGTGCGCACAGGCAAAGGCATCGGGCGCGACCAGGCTGCACCGGTGCGCCAGCGCATCCAGCGGCGCATAGGCGGAGAAGTCCGAATAGATGCGATCGTCCGTCACACTCAGCGCGCCGATGCCGCTCAGCGCCCGCTGCGATTCCCCGCTCAGCAGATGCTCTATCAGCGCGCGGCTCAGCGCCATGCGCTCCTGAGCGTCGTCGCCCATCTGATAAACTGCGCCTGCCAGCAGCAGCTGATCCGCCCACATGTATTCGCCCGAAGCGTCCAGCACCCAGTCCGCGTCGCGCCCCGCGTCGCGCAGCCGCGCCAGCCGTCCTATGTCCGCCTGGGTCGCGATCGCCGCACCGGCGGGCGCCGAAGCCCTTGCGGCGGCGGGCAGGCCCAGGTCGACGCCGCTGTCCGGCACGATTTCGTCGCCGGTTTCATCGGTGCTCGGGTCGCCGCTCAGCAGGCCGATCAGCGCGCCGGCGTAGCAGCAGCCGTCCGCGTCCTCCGGAAGCGCCGGCGCTTCATCCGCAGCGTCCGCTGCTTCGCGTACAATAATGTAGCCGCCCATGGCCACGGGCAGCGCGTAGCCCTGCCCGACATTGCGCAGCTCCGGCCGCAGCGCGCCGGAAGCGTCCAGCAGCGCCAGATCGGCCGCACTGCTCAGCACGCCCGGGGAAAACAGCAGCAGCTCCGGCGGCCGTATGCCCGACGTGCGCAGTGTGCGCATCGCCTCGCGGCTGACGGGCGTGAATTCCACATATACGCCCTCGTGCTGCTTTTCGAAGGTTGCGGCGCAGGCGTTCAGCCAGCGGATAAAGCTGCCGTCGCATTTCCAGTCGGCGCACACCCATGCGCGCAGCACGCCGTTCCAGCCGGCGTATTTCTGCTGGACATAGCGCTGCCTGTCCGGCGGCAGATCGCGCGCCAGCCGCACCGCGCCGACTGCCAGCATCGCCAGCAGCAGCGCGCAAACGCACCTCGCAAATCGTCTCATTTTGCCCCTCCCGTCTCAGCGTATGAGGCCTGAAAAAAATAATTCAAAAAAGTTGAAAAAAGGGGTTGACAAACAAAATGGTATTTGCTATAATATCATCTGTTGCCGCGAGAGCGAGTGAGTGAAGCGGCAGCAAAGCGATCCTTGAAAACGATACAGCGAGAGCGAAGAGGAAAAGAGAAGTCAGAATAGAAATGAGTGAAACGCCGTAAA
>CAKUOX010000003.1 GCA_934670175.1 uncultured Clostridia bacterium
TTTTGTATTCGTCCAGCAGCGCCCGATTGGTATCGTCCTCATAGGCCGCTTCCTTCAGGCGCATATAATCGCGGTATTCCTCGCTCTCCTTCAGGGTTCTGGCGAGCTCCCGCGCCTGATCATAGGGATTCATCGTATGCCATGCCTCCGATCAGATCTCCACGATGATCGGCAGGATCATCGGGTTGCGCTTGATCGTATCGTATACATAGCGCTGCACGGATTCACGAACATCGTTTTTCAGGTGATTCCATTCCGAGGCGTCGATCGGGCCGAAGGCTTCGATCGCCCGTGAGGCCGCGCCGCGCGCGCCCTCCATCAGCTCGTCCGCCTCACGCATGTACACGAAGCCGCGGCTGATGATATCCGGTCCGGAGACCACGCTGCCCAGATCGTGATCTACGCCCATCACGACGATCAACAGGCCGTCCTCGGCCAAATGCTTGCGATCCCGCAGCACCACCGCGCCGACATCGCCCACGCCCAGGCCGTCGATCAGCACCTGGCCGTTGGGCACCACGCCCGTTACATCCAGGCTGTTTTCGTCCATTTCGATCACATCGCCGATCTCGGCAATGACCACGTTATCGTCCGGCATGCCCAGCGATTTCGCCAGCTCCGCGTGAAGGTGCAGCATTCTGTATTCGCCGTGCACCGGAATAAAATACTTCGGCTTTACCAGCGTGTGCATCAGCTTCAGCTCCTCCTGACAGGCGTGTCCGGAGACGTGCACCTCGGCCAGCGATTTGTAGATCACATTGCAGCCGATGCGGAACAGCTGATTGATGACGCGGGAAACGGATTTTTCGTTTCCGGGAATCGGCGTTGCCGAAATAATCACCATGTCGCTTTCGCGCAGCTCCAGCTTGCGGTGCTCGGCGAAGGCCATGCGCGAAAGGCCACTCATCGGCTCGCCCTGACTGCCCGTCGTGACCACGGCGATCTTTTCGTCCGGATAGCGGTCGATCTCATCCACAGTGATGAAGCTGCCGTCCGGAATTTTCAGATAGCCCAGCTGCGACGCGATGCGCGATACGTTTATCATGCTCCGGCCGACCAGACATACCTTGCGGCCGTAATACACCGCCGCATCCACCACCGACTGTATTCTGTGCACGTTGCTGGCGAACATCGCGATGATGATGCGTCCCGTCGCCTTGTCGAACAGGTTGAAAAACGTCTCGCCAACCTTCCGCTCGGACATGGTCATGCCCGGGCGCTCCACATTCGTGGAATCCGCCATCAGTGCCAGCACGCCGTGATTGCCGATCTCAGCGATGCGCCCCAGATCGATGGGCGCGCCGTCCATGGGCGTAAAGTCGATCTTGAAGTCGCCCGTGTGGAAGATTGTGCCCACCGGCGTAGTGATCGCCAGCGCGCACGCGCCCGCGATGGAATGGTTCACGCGCACAAATTCCACGCGGAACGCGCCCAGCTCCACCACGTCGCCCGGCTCCACCTCGTTCAGCGCCACCGAGCCGAGCAGGCGATGCTCCTTGAGCTTGTGCTCACACAGCGCCAGCGTCAGCCGCGTGCCATACAGCGGCGCGGGCACCTTGCGAACGATATACGGTACCGCACCGATATGATCCTCATGTCCGTGCGTGATGAAATAGCCGCGCACGCGGTTCTGATTCTTTTCCAGATAGCTGACATCCGGAATCACCAGATCCACGCCCGGCATATCCTCCTGCGGGAAAATGGATCCCAGATCCACGACGATAATGTCATCCTGATACTCAAATACCGTTAAATTCTTGCCGACTTCTCCAAGTCCGCCCAGCGGAATGATCCGAAGCCGCGGCGATTTACTCTTTTTTGCCACGCTCTTCCTCCTTACTATGTATCATTTTCACTATTGCAACCGTACCGGCATAACGCGCCCGGACACGGTTAAAATTATATGGATAGACCCTGACTGCACGCTTTTGCGCGCTCACTCTACCTGAACTGCCGGCGAACCGCCGCCCGCCGACACGGAAGACTGTTTAAGCTTTCCTGTTATATTCCAATTCTAAGTATACCACATTTTATTGCCGTTTAACGCGCACAGAAAGATTTAACGCGCAGCGTCCGCGGCAGATTCCCAAATACGCTTCCTTCTTTGACGTCAGTCTTCATCCTGCAGTTCCAGCAGGCGATTTAAGATGCGCAGCAGCGTGAACTTTGCGCCCTTGCCTGCCGCCGCGCCCACGCACGCCGGACAGCCGTCCGCGCAGCGGCAGCCCGCTACGACCTCTCGCGCGCTGATCAGCAGCTCGCGGCCCATTTCATACGCCCGATCCGACAATCCCACGCCGCCCGGCACCGCATCATAGAAATAAATTGTGGGCTTACCGGTATAGGTGTCCTTCACATGATAGACCACGGAAATATCCTGCGGCGCGCACATCATGCGCATCGGCGCGATGTGCCGGATCAGGTGCGCCAGCCCTACCATGGCATTTTTCATTGGCTCGCGCTCAAATTCCTGTTCCAGAGATTCCGGCAGCGTCCACCAGCAGGCTGTGGTCTGCATTTCCAGCTCCGGCAGCGTCACCGGCCCCCAACCGAGGTTTTCATGCGTGTCGAAGCGAATCTTCTTAAACAGCGTCACGATGCTGCTGACCAGCACCTCGCCGCGCGTGCGCACGATGCCGTTTTCCGCATCGGATTCGAATTCATCCAGCACCTTCAGGCTGGTGGTCAAATCGGCGTCCGTGTAATAGCCCACGTTCACCTCGCGCACATAGGCCTTCTTTTCGTCGAAGTCCAGCTTCTCCACCTGAAACTGCCGTCCCTCGTGCATGTAAATGGCATGCTCGTGCAGCAGCATCGGCACGGTGAAGCGATCCATTTCACCGATCACGCGGTGATTCTTCGGGTCGGTAATATTCACGATCACAAAATTCTGATCCGAAGCCGAGCGCAGGTTCACGCCCGCCTGCGGGAATTCCTCCGCCATCCAATAATACCGGCCGCCCACGCGCCGCAGAATCGACTGCTCCTCCAGATAGCCCAGCAGCTCATCCGTATCCTCAAGGCCGGCAAAGCGCTCGCCCTCGGCAAAGGGCAGCTCATACGCCGCGCATTTCAGGTGATTCAGCAGGATGTAGAGATTGTTGGGGTTGATCAGCGCGCACTCCGGTGACTGACCGAAGAAATAATCCGGATGCTCAATGACGTACTGATCCAGCGGGCCCGAGCTCGCCACCACGATCAGCAGCGACACACTTCCCCTGCGTCCGGCACGCCCGGCCTGCTGCCAGGTACTGGCGATGGTGCCCGGATAGCCGCAGAGCACGCAGGCGTCCAGCTGACCGATGTCGATGCCAAGCTCCAGCGCATTTGTGGATACCACGCACATGACCCTGCCCTCGCGCAGCTCGCGCTCGATCTCGCGCCGCTGCGTGGGCAGATAACCGCCGCGGTAGCCGCGCACCCTGCCGGCGTTGCCCAGCGGATCGCGCACCTCGTCCTTTAAATAGCGCACCAGCACTTCCACCGTCAGCCGCGCGCGCCCGAACACGATGCTCTGCACGCCGCTGCGCAGCATGGAAGCTGCGATCCTGCGCGTTTCCGGAATGGCGCCCGCGCGTATGCCGAGCTGCGCGTTCACCACCGGCGGGTTGTAGAACACGATATTGCGCTCGCCCGCCGGCGCACCGTTGTCGTCTATCAGCATGACCGGCCTGCCGATCATCTCCTGCGACAGCTCTTTGGGATTCTGGATGGTGGCGCTGCAGCAGATAAACGTGGGATCGGAGCCGTAAAACGCGCATATGCGCTTGAGCCTGCGGATCACGTTTGCAAGGTTCGAACCAAACACGCCGCGGTAGGCGTGGATCTCGTCGATCACCACATAGCGCAGGTTTTCAAACAGCTTGATCCATTTGACATGGTGCGGCAGTATCCCCTGATGCAGCATATCCGGATTGGTAACCACCACATGCCCCGCCTGGCGGATCGCCGTGCGCGCGGCGGCAGGCGTATCCCCGTCGTAGGTATAGGCCTTCACCGGCGCATCCATTTCCTCGATCAGCGCATACAGCTCCGCAGCCTGGTCGCTGGACAGCGCCTTTGTGGGAAACAGATACAGCGCGCGGGCGGATTCATCCTTCAATATCGCATCCAGCACGGGGACATTGTAGCACAGCGTCTTGCCCGAAGCCGTGGGCGTGACAACCACCAGGTCGCGTCCGGCCACGGCGGCTTCGATCGCCTGCGCCTGATGGACGTAGGGACGGTCGATGCCGCGCTTCCTCAGCGCGTCCACGATGCCCGGCGCAAGCGACACGGGAAATTCCCCATAGCGCGCGGGGCGCGCAGGCGTCACGCGCCAACTGGTCACATTTTCCATGAAGCCCGGGTTGTTTTTCAGCTGCTTGATGTACTCCGGTACGGTCATAGGCTTGCATTCCCCCATGCGGCAGGTTCAGATTAAACGATCACCATCTCCGTATTTTCCACGGCCTCCTTCACCAGCGCCTCGATGTCCAGCTTCGATTCGGCCTTTGGCATGGTGTTGAGCTTCGGCCGCGTGATGGGATGGCGCGGCGTGAACACCGTGCAGCAATCCTCATACGGCAAAATGGAGGTTTCATAGGTACCGATGCGGCGCGCGATCTCCATGATCTCGGTCTTATCCATGCCGATCAGCGGCCGAAACACCGGCATTTCCACCACAGCATCCGTGCAGGCGATGGCTTCCATCGTCTGCGACGCCACCTGACCCAGACTCTCGCCGGTGATCAGCGCGCGCGCGTCAAACTGACGGGCAATTTCCTCGGCAATGCGCATCATGAAGCGGCGGGTGATCAGCGTGCCCAGACCCTCGGGGCACTTCTCATGGATCTCCAGCTGACATTTCGTGAACGGCACCAGATATACGCGCATGCTGCCGTGGTAATCTGCCAGCAGCTTCGCCAGCTGCATCACCTTGTCGCGCGCCAGCTCGCCGGTGTACGGCGGGCTCTGGAAATGGATAGCGCAGCAGCGCACACCGCGCTTCATCAGCTGATAGCCCGCGACCGGCGAATCGATGCCGCCGGAAAGCAGCAGCGCCGCGCGCCCGCCCGAGCCCATGGGCAGGCCGCCGACCGCCATGATCTCCTCGCGGCAGATATAGCACTTATCGCGAATCTCGACATGCAGCTTGTGCTGCGGAGCATGGATATCCACATGCAGGTTCGGATTCGCGTCCAGTATGCGGCCGCCGAGCTCCGCGCCAAGCTCCAGCGAATTCATCGGGAATTTCTTGTCGCTGCGCTTGCCGTAAACCTTGAAGCTGCCTGTACAGGGCTTCATCATTTCGATGCACTGCGCGGCGATCTCGTCCAGATCCTTTTCGCATTCGATGGCGGGACTTACCGAATACAGGCCGAACACCTTGCGCACGCGGCGCGCGCATTCGTCCATATCCTCACAATCGGAAACGTAGATGCGCGAATCGGACATCCACACATGGCCACCCAGCGGGCGCACCGCGCGCTTTACATTGTCCACCAGGATTTTCAGGAAATGCGGGCGATTCGCGCCCTTCAGGAATACCTCGCCGTAGCGAACCAGCAATACTCTGCGCATATGGTCATTATCTCCTTGCATATTTCTTCAACTGCGCGTAGAGCGTCGCGAGACACCGGGCGGCGTAGTCGATCTCTTCCATCGTTGTGTGTGGGCTGAGACTGAAGCGCAGCGCCCATTCCGCGCGCGCGGGTGTGATGCCCATCGCCGTGAGCACCCCGCTCACCTTCAGCTTTTTGGATGAGCAGGCTGAGCCCGTGGACGCATATACCCGCATACCCTCCAGCGCGTGCAGCATTACCTCGCCACGCACGCCGGGAAAGCTGATATTGACGATGTGCGGCGCAGCCATTTCCGGCTCCGGCCCGTTTATCAGCATTTCCGGCACTGCCTTCTGGAACTGCTCGATCATGTACAGCTTTTTCTGCATCAGCTGGCGCGGCATATCCGCGCCCATTTTCTCCATATCCGCCACAGCTGCGCGCAGTCCCGCGATGCCGGGCGTATTCTCTGTGCCCGAGCGCAGGCCGCTTTCCTGGCCGCCGCCGATCTGTCGGGGCGCGATGCGCACATTTTTGCGCCACGCCAGTGCGCCCGTTCCCTTGGGTGCGTGGATCTTGTGGCCGGACAGCGTGTACAGATCTACATATTTTAAATCGATCGGCACGCGCATGAAGCCCTGCACGCCGTCCACATGGATCAACGCCCGACCGTTCACCAGTGCGTGCAGCCGCGCCACATCCAGCAGCGCGCCGGTCTCATTATTCACCTGCATGCAGCTGACCAGACTCGCGCCGTCGTTCAGCGCCGTCTCGAGCGCCGCCCAGTCCAGCTCGCCCCGCGCGTCCACGCCGATCACGCGCACATCGTGCCCCATTTCGGCCAGATGCTGAAAGCTCTCCCGCACCGACGGATGCTCCACCGCACTCACGGCCACGACCTGCCGGCCGCGCATGCGCGCCACCGTGCCCAGTATGGCCAGATTGTTGGCCTCCGTGCCGCCGGAGGTAAAGGTCAGGTTGTGCTCCGGCGCATGCAGCGCGCGCAGCACCTCCTCGCGGCAGGCGCGCAGCTGGGTAAAGGCCTCCACAGCGGGCTTATAAACGGAGGACGGGTTATAGAACCCTTCGGTAAGGCATTGATTCACGGCTTCTACGGCCGCCGGACAAGGCCGCGTCGTGGCACTGTTGTCCAGATATGCCTGCGCGCTGTTCTCAAGTTTCGCCTGCATCGCTCATTTCTCCTCGGAGCATATATAAAGAAACAATATGCCCAAATTACAGTATTTCTATTTTATTATAGCACACATCGCAGCGCTGTGAAACTTCGGAATTATGAATAATATTGGAACATTTGATTTTCGGCAGGATTTTACCCGCAGGTCAGCGAAATAGAGTACGTTTATATACCGAGGAGGATAATTACCTTGAAGTGCCCCTACTGTGGAAACAACTGTTCGGACGAAGCGCTGTACTGCGACGTATGCAAGCAGCCCCTGCCCACCGGCGGGGATGCCGACGGCGAAGGCCGCGAAAAACGCCGCGCGCCGCGCACGCGCACGCAGCGTCTGCTGCTGGTGTTGGGCTGGATCGTCTGCCTGGCCATCGTCGGCGTCGGCGCATACAAGCTCGTTTTCTGGATAGACAGCTATAAAATCACACGCCTGTACACGCGCGGCGCCTATACGCCCACGCTCACGCAGCTCACGCTGAGCGACGGGCGTAGCGCGCATGCGCTGGTGTTCTACGGCAAGGACGGCGATATGATCTATGTGCCCGAGCTGAACCGTTCACTCACGATCTGCGGCGGCATCGCACGCCTTGAAATCGCCGATTCGGAATGGTTTAACGAAGAGGTCTCGGAATACGATTACGCCGACATCAGCTTCACGCCCATTCTCGTTTCCCAAAACGGGCGTGAAACGCAGCTGCCCGTGGTTACCTATACCATCGACGTACCCGAATCCCCGCTGACGGTGCTCAGCCCTGCGAAGGACAATCAGCGCGTGGTCACCTCCTCCTATCCGCTGTCGCTCGAGGTCGTGCCGGGCAGCTCGCTGTTCATCAACGGCGAGGATCTGACCGATCGTGTGGATCGCAGCGGCGAGTTGAGCGCGAATGTCAGCGTGCGCCCCATCGGCGAAAACACTTACACGGTCATCGTGCGCACGCCGCACCATAAGGAGACCCGTCGGGATATCACCATCTTCCGCCAGCAGTATGACATCGAGATCGAGCTGGACAAGGAGGTTTCCACCACCAGTACCGAGGCGACCATGGCCGTAAGCGGCACCTGTGAGCCCGGTGCAATGATCTCCGTAGATACGGCCTATATGGAAGAAAGCCTCGAGATCGACATGACAACCGGCCGCTTCGCCTTCATTGCGAAGCTGACGCACCTGGGCGACAACATCGTCCGCTTCCGCGCCACCATGGACGGCAGAGAGGACGCCGTTATCAGCTTCAGCGTGAATTACAAGCCTACGCTGGCACAGTATTCCTCCAAGGCCTGGAAGATGGACTATGAACAGCTGCGCAAGTATTATGAAAACTGGATCGAGCGCATCTTCCTGTGCAAGGGCCCCATCGTGGACAAGTTCACGGAGGAGGATATCGAATACCTTGTCATGAACGTGAGCACCACCAGCGAAGTGCAATATGTAATCCTGCAGAATTACACCAGCACATCGCCCGGCACCGGCGCGCGCTATGCCGCCTACGCTGATGTGGTCGGCCGCCGCTTCTATAAGGATCAGTATTACCCGATGCTCGCCGCACGGTATATGGATCTGGATTCATAAGCAAATAGGACAGCACCTGAAACGCTTATCGGCGTTTCGGGTGCTGTCATTCAATTATGCAACGATGCAAATGTAGTTGTGCCGTTTCTGTATCGATCCTTTTATCGATCCCTGAAAAAGCTAATCAGTCCCAACCTTGAGAATCCTTATAGCCATTCACATAATTCTGAATCTCTGTATCTGAATACTTCCTGTCATAGTTTGAATATGAAGATCTTGATGAAGACGACTTACTACCCGAACTGTCACTGGAACAACTCGATGCCGGACCGAGAATTAAACTGACGATGATTACGATTACAAACGTCGTATATCCCCCGTTACTTTTATTACTCATATGTTTTCCTCCTAAAGTACTGCGTCAACATTTGCGTCCCTGCACAGTTGCAATGATCCAAATTATGTAAGCCATGCATTTGTTTTCCTATTCCAAGACAACACTTACAATAGTTTCGCTACTTTTGATTCCGCCTTGATGCTTCATACTTTTCGACCTTTGCATCATATCGTAATTGGGCAATTTTCTGTGCTACAAACGCCGCACTGCTAGCTATAAGTGAAATCCAACAAAACACAACGAAGCCTCTATTTCCCTCCACATTTCCGCCTGTATATACCATGTACAATCCTATTACTGCAATAAGCAGAAATAAACCTGCGATTGCCCAAACAACGAATGCATACATCGCCGGATTTTTCCCAACTGCATTCTGCAACTCCCGCTCTCTCGTTGCAACCTCATTTGCCATACGACGTTGTGCATCTATCCGAGTTTGGCAGTTCGATATCATCGTACATGCATCTTTATAATCGTTCAATTTCTTGAATAATTGTTTGCATCCATATACTTTCCTATTACAAAACAATACTGAGCCTGGCCATAAATGTAATCCTTGTATTTTGTAGAAGCCAGGCTTGCCTGCCAGGTAATGGTAACATCACAGCGCCAGAATGTAAAACCCAATTGCATCTGCTGTGGTTGCGTGGTATTGACATTGACAATAGTCTTTCCCTCAGAGGCAAGATTCTTAGAGCGAGTCTGTATTTCAGCCTCAACACGTGCCGATAGCCTGATCCTATCCTGTTCCTGAACGGTAAAAAACACGGTGCCGCTATCTATTTCATATTGCATTTTCGTAGCCATCGGCTCACCACAGAACGGGCATGACTGAGCATTTTCCGAAATACTGTGCTTGCAAACAGGGCATTGAATAAGCGCCATTAAACATCACTCCCTATAAATACGAAACGAATTTGATACGCGTTTGCGTATTTTTTGTAGTATACCACATCTTTTTCTATTACGCAAGTGCGATTGTGTATTTATTGAAATATGTGTGTAGAATAATTCAAATGCAAATACATTACGGGTCAATATAAAATGTTTTCGTGATTATAAATGGATTCTCTGCTTTTTTTATTCCCACAGATTGTTTTAGGACAGTATAAATTACTGCTTCGTGAACTCGTTGAGATTGTCTGTATTCAAGTCTATTCTTGTAAGCATTTCGTTGTGAGCATCAAGATCCGTCTTCGAATCAAACTTCACCAACTCAAAAATGGTTGCTGCAGTTGTTCATAAAGAAGAGCGAATGTGCATACATCGCAATTCGCTACATCTTAGTCCTCATATACAATCAAAACGCGATTCGGGCGCCTGACCCGGTCTTTGACCCCACACTCGCCTGCTGGGGCGTTCGCTCATAAGGCGATCTGCCTCCCCACTACTGACCCTCTCGGTAATTCTTAGCCGGCAGGACTTACTTCTAAGGCGCGCCATGTTGGCATTCCAGTATATACATAACACCGAACATGGCAATACGGCCTTCCATCTGACCATGAATGGACTCACGTTCTTCGATCCAAAACTTCCGGTGTGCTTGCCTCACCACGATATGCCTGTGGTGTCTTCCCATTGGCCTTTTTAAACACCTTTGAGAAATAGTTGGAATCCTTATACCCCACTTCCGCACTGACCTCCGCAATGGAACGCGACGAATCCTTCAGCAGCTGCATGGCGTGTTCCATGCGCAAATGCGTAACGAATTCAATATAGCTCAATCCCGTTGTTTCCTTCAGGATGCGTCCAAGATAACCCTGTGAAAAGAAAAAACGTGCCGACAGGGCAGATAGGGGCACATCTCGATTGTAGTTGGCGTAGATATAATCCAATATCGGCCGAATACGGTTTGGCGCCTTCACAATCCCCTGCCTGTCTACCAGCAGATTCAGGCATTCACGGAAATAGGTGTTCAGCTCCTCCTTGCCATGAATACGCATGTAAGAAGAAAGCTCTAACAGTTCCGAATCATTCTCCAGACCCGCGCGCGGCTCCTGATGGTTCAGTGTAACGAACAGATCAAACATGACCAGTTTTTGGCGTTCAAAGCTACCATGGGCAAAGCTGGCGTCCACCTCGCTCTGTATCATTGCCAGGACCTCAAAGGCGCGCTGCAAATCCTGACCTTGCAGCGCTTCGAGCAGCCTGAGTTCACTGTCAAACGGATAAGGATATTTTCTGCGTACATCAGCATCGCAACAGCACACATCCTCGTGCGAATCCATCAGTGCTACCGCTTGCATATAGCTATGACAGATTTCTCGAAGTGACGCATAGTGGGTGCCGATGCGAATGCGCATGTGCAGCTGAAAGCGCAGCTGCGCCTCCGAGCACAATCCATGAAAAGTTTTCTGAAGCAGTTCTGCCTCCAGACCTTTTAGCATTAGCACAAACAGCCTCCTGCCGTGCCATAGTACGCGGGAGATTCCCCGACAGCGGCGACATAGCCATGACAGCACCTCATTCTGCGCATCCATATCAGTTTCGACGATGGCGATCATGCCCATCTCCGCCGAAATCCCGTGCATTTTTTGCAACGTACGGATCATGTCCGGTGATCCTGCACGAATTGCATAGAACAACTCGTCCACCGGCTGATCTGGCATGCCAACGCTTCCAAGCGTATTGAGCCGGTCGATCAGGCGATGTTTCTTTTTTTCTACCAGCGTACATACCCGATGCATTTCCCGAATCAAATCTGTTTCCGAAACTGGCTTGACCATAAAGCCCAGCACGCCCAAATCAAGCGCTTCTTTGGCATGCTCAAAATAATCATAGGCCGATATGATAACAAAGCTGATATCGCTTCCTTCAGCGCGCAGCAGGCGTATAGCTTCCAATCCGCTAAGTTTGGGCATGTGGATATCCATCAACACAATATCAGGCGTATGCTCGCAGCAGAAGCGCACAGCATCCAGCCCGTTTTCAACCTCTCCGATCACGCGCAACCACGGTAACCCACGTGACAACATCAATCGATAAGCGTCGCGGTCAAGCTTTTCATCATCCACAATCAAAACGCTCAATTCATGTTCAGTCATTGCTGCCACCCTTTCTTTCCAGATAAAGGAACAACGTTACGTTCAGCCCATCCTCATTTTTCAGTTCTACTACGTCCTGTCGCTTGTAATAGTGCTGCAGGCGCTTAACAACATTCAACATACCCACATGTTTGTGGTCGGATATGTTGACATCAGGATCGTTGAACAGCGTCATGAGCGCCTCAAGTTTTTCCTGCGGCAT
Source organism: uncultured Clostridia bacterium (assembly GCA_934670175.1). Taxonomy (GTDB): domain Bacteria; phylum Bacillota; class Clostridia; order Christensenellales; family Aristaeellaceae; genus SFTH01. The sequence continues at coordinate 11,886 of CAKUOX010000003.1, forward strand.
ACCGCAGCCGTTATCATGTATGCTGACGCAAACACAATTGTCGCCGCGCGTGACTGAAATATAGATCCGACCATCGGACATGCGATTGGCTAATCCGTGGTTGTAGCAGTTTTCTACAATGGGCTGAAGCACCATGCGCGGCATGACAATCTCTGATAATCCAGGCTCAATGTCCGTCTGAATGGAAATACGGTTGCCGAAGCGCACACTTTGAACGTAGGTATAATCCGCCACATTGCGCAGCTCACCTGCCAAAGTGACGCTCGCATCACTCTGCCTGAAATTGTAGCGCAGCAGATCCGATATAACGCTACAAATCTCGCAGGTACGTTCCGCACCATCCAGATAGGCGGTATGATGCAGCGTACTCATGCAGTTGAACAAAAAGTGTGGATTGATCTGCTCCTGAAGCCGCCTTAGTTCCAGCTGGTCGTACATGGTCTTGATGCGCAGGTTTTCTATCTGCCGCTCGTTCAGTTCCTGCACCATGCGCGAGCGCTTGCTGACCTCCTCGATGTTTTCCTGAATGGTTTGGCTCATGTTGAACATGGTATCCGAAAGAAGATTAAAGTCCTTTTCCTCATCAAAGCGCAGTTTTTCATCAGGATAGTTTCCTTCGGATATCTGCTGTGCCATTTCTGCCAGTTGATAAATCGGGTCAATAAAACGCCGATCCATGCAAATGAAAAACAGCAGTGCATAAGCGACAAAGCATATGGCAAACCCCGGCAAACAATACTTAAACAGATCCAGCTGGCGCGCAATCCGCTGTGCAAGAATGCTCACCTGCTCATTCAAGGTGGCGGACAGCCGACTGGTCTCCAACAATATGTTTTCGGCAATGCCGTCCAGTCGTGCGGAAACGTTGCCCATATCTGCATAATCCTGTACGTTTATAGCCGCAATCAGGATTTCACCATGCCTTCGATAGGTTTCCAGCATATTTCGTGTATCACTGAGCAAATAGTAGGTATCGTAATTGTGGGCAGGTATATCAAGCTGGGCAAAACGCTGGATCAGCGTAGACATATCACTTTCCAGCGCCTTAATACGCTCTTCGGGCGCATAGGTAATCAGCGACATCAATTTCTGATGAGTATCTCGGACACAGACGTCAGCCTCGCTTATTTCTACGCCCAATGCATTGATCTGGTCAAGCCGCACCGATACGTTGTGCAAATTGGTCAACAGCACGAAGATCACTGCAAAAAACATCAGTCCGAGCAGTGCAGCGTAATAAATAAGCTTGCGTTTCAATGGTAACGTACGAAGTCTAAGAAACAGTTTTTTCATAATACACATCAATATTCTCACGGGTCAGTACCCGCATATCCACTTCGACCACATAGGGCAAACCGCCGTTTTGAATATAGTGAGCGAGTTCCTTCACAGCTGCACGACCTACCGAATAGGCATTTTCGGTAAGCAATGCACTAATGATCCCGATTTCCAGATAATCATATACCGTCTGGGATTCGCCGCAGCCGATCACACATATGTCGCTCCTGCCAGCATCGCTCAGGCACTGGGCTACCGCTCCCGTAATAGTTTCATCCAGACAAAAGAACGAGTTATAGTGAAAACTGCTATCCAGAAGCTCCTTGGTCAGTTCATATGCATCGGCATTATTCAACTCACGCACATTCTCTGTGCCCATGTAATAGCCATCTTTCCCCCGCATGTACCTTGAAAAGCCCCTGATTTTATCCAGGCATTCGCCAGTCTGTCGATTCAGCGGATAGCTAATGATAGCCGTACGCGCACCATCGGGCATCATTTCGCATATCAACTGCGCAGCCCTTTCGCCAAATTGCTGATAATCCACGCCAATATGCACACGGCGCTGGCTACCGTAAATATCATCCACAATGGTGGCGATGGGGATTCCTTCCAGCGCAGCGCGATCGATCATTTTGCCTGTTTGCACTCTATCTGGGATGTTGGTAATAATGCCGTCAACCTGTGCATCGATAGCACGGGCAAGCGCCTCGATATGCAACGCCGATGCGCTTGATGCAAACTGTTCAAAGCTGATATAGATATCCATCTCATCAGCCATTATACGCATACCACGTTCGAGTTCAGCAGCAAAGGCACGATTATCGCCACTGTACAACACAGCGATGCGGCAGGACCTGGGCTGGTTGACGATGGAATCCTTATTCCTGCTCCAGCGGCAGGACATAACTATGACTGCGATACTGCACAGCGCGAGCAGCGCCGACATCCACGCCAGCAGGTACTTTCGCTTGAACATTCTGTCGACCCCCTACTGATCATTTTAACAAAAAAGTCCGGAATTGCCAAGCGGCAATTCCAGACAGAAACTGCGATAGTGATCAGAAGCTGAAACTATCAACATTTTCGGCGGTGATAATCAGCGGATCACCCAAAATGATTTCACCATTCGTAATGGAAATCTTGCCCCAACCTTCCAGTTCGGTACCATCAGTAACTTCTGTGCCCTTGATCAGCGCGTCAGCTACGCGAATCGTCAGCTCGCCGAATGCCTCCACGTCCCACAAACATGCAGAATAGATAGCGCCGCTCTTTAAATAAGCATTGCTCATGGAGGGCTCAACCGCGCCGCAAACCACGATCTCACCGATCTTGCCAGCATCGATCACTGCCTGAGCGGCAGCTGGCGGCGCAGGAGAGGTAACGCCCAGAATACCCTTCAGATTTGGATAGGCAGAGATCAGGTTTTGAGCGATGGAATATGCCTTATCCTGATCGTCATCGCACGGTTCGACGGTCAGCAACGTCATTTCCGGATACGCCTCAGCAATCCGTACCTTGCAGGCTTCTACCCACGCGGCGCAGTCTACGGCGGTCAACGCGCTCGTAATGATAGCGAACTCACCTTTTTCACCCATCGCTTTCGCCAGCTCGTCAGTCATAGCATAGCCAAACTGATCGTAGTTGATGCTGTTGACGAAGGCATCGCGGAAATCAGTCTGCACGTCGCAGCCCCAAGTAACGACCTTGATACCGGCCTGACGCGCCTTATTCAGCACAGGCAGGATAGAATCAGAATCTGTCGGCTGGATGCAGATAGCATTCACATGCTGATTAATCAGGTCGGTGACGATGTTAGCCTGAGAAACGGCGTCGACTTCGGTAGGACCGATGTAGTAAACGTCGACACCCAGTTCTTCACCAGCACGCTGAGCGCCAGTATTGGCCGCTTCAAAATAGGTAATACCTACCTGCTGCGGCACAAACGCAACCACGGGCTTGTCCTCTGCCAACGCAGTGAAGGCTCCGAAGAGCAGCATCAACGCGGCCAGAAAAACGGCGAGACACTTTTTGAACATAACCAGAAACCTCCTTACAATAATTATCCGCAGTGCGGAAATCTAATCAGTGGGTAGTCGCCCTGTCGCGGCGACGCATTTTCATGCCGGAAATCACAGCAGGCAATACGTTTTCATTCAATACCAGCACCGATATCAGCAATAGACCAAGTATAAATTGCTGGATATAGGGTGAAACTCCGATATGGTTCAGGCCATTATTCAACAGCGAAAAGATAGCTACCCCCAGCAGCGCACCAATCGGTGAGCCGCTACCGCCAGCCATACTCGCGCCGCCCAACACCACCGCTGCAATACACTTCGTCTCATACGAGGCGCCCAAATCCAGGCGAGCTGTCGCTACGCGAGAAGACATAATGACGCCGGAAATCGCCGCCAACAGTGAACTGACAACATAGGCACTGGTAATGGTAGACGCGGTATTTACACCAGAATACTCCGTAGCGACTGGATTATTACCCACGGCATAGAGCTTGACACCCCACGATGTACGCTTGAGCAGCAACGTCAGCACAATGGTGATAATGATCAGCAGCCACGTTTGAGCCGGCACGCCCAATATACTTTCCTGACCGAGGAACCAGTAACTGATCGGGAATCCCGATACGGCGTTGCCCTCACTAATAACATAGGAGATGCCTGTATACAGCATGGAAAGCGACAGCGTCATCAGCATAGGAGCGACCTTCAGCCTTGAAATAAACAGCCCTGTGATCAATCCCATGAGCAGCGAGGCCAACAGAGCAACGATAACGGCTACTACGATCGGAACGCCCAACTTATATAATGAAATGATGATCAGCGACGTCAGGCCGCACACAGAGCCCATCGTCAGGTTGATACCGGATACCATGATGGCCAGCATCATACCATAGGCCATAATACCGAACTCTGCCATAGTGGTAGTAATGGACATAAGGTTGGCAACGTTCAGGAAATGCTCGCCGCCAATGGAAAATATAACCATCAGCACGACGATCAGCGAAGCACAGATAATTTGGCTCAGCTTCTTCATGCATTAACGCCCCCTTCCGGGATCTCCATATCCACATCGATGCGTACCTTTTTGCGACTAGCATAAGCATTTTGCACCACGTTAACGACAATGATCAGAATCATCAGCGCGCCCTCAAAGAATTTCTGCCAATAGGTCGGCACATACAACAATACCAGCAGATTTTCAAATATCTTCATTAAGATCACGCCAAATACCGTACCCACCGGGCTACCGATACCGCCCAGCACGCTGGTACCGCCCAGAATAACGGAAGCAACTACTGTCATTTCCAGGTGGAGCGCGCCGCTTGGCTGGATGTTACCCAGACGGGAAGCATTAAGCAGACCTGCGAAGCCACACATCAAGCCGGTGTAAACGTACACCAGCATCAAGGTTCGCCGCACATTGATGCCCGCGCGAATAGCTGCCTCAGTGTTTCCGCCTACGGCGTACACAGCGCGTCCAAAGCGCGTGTAACGCAGTATCCACCATGTGAATGCAACCAGCGCAACTGTGATATACACAGACCACGGCAGACCAAGAAACTTATCGCGCGTCAGGCCGGTTATGAAATCTGGCAGATTCATCAGCCACTGACTGCCCGTGATGAGCAACAGTAGGCCGCGATACATATTCTGCGTACCAATTGTGGCGATGAAGGGCGGCACCTTCAAATAGGCGATCAGGAGACCGTTTATAACGCCCATCAACAGCCCGCCAGCCAGACCGGCCAGCAGACACAAAGCCAGGCTACCCGACTGCGAAAGTGCGATAGCGCCGACAATGTATGCAGTACAGATCATCTCGGCAGCTACGGCAACTTCGATACCACAAGTGATAATGACCATCGTCATGCCACAGCCCAGCAGGATCGTTGGAATGCTGTTATTAATGATGTTGGTCAGGTTGCTGATCTGCAAAAACGCAGGAGAGACAACGGATACTACAGCGCACAGGGCCACGATAATCAGCACCAGTGAAAATTCTCTGGTCTTGACGAGCTTTTTCATTTGCCCTTCCCCCCTGTTCGACTGCTCTGAAGTGCATATTGCATAATCTTTTCCTGTGTTGCGCTCGAAGCATTCATTTCAGTTACCATCCGCCCCCGCCGCATCACTGCGATCCGATCCGTCATGGTCAGCACCTCCTGTAGCTCTGAGGAAACCACCACGATTGCCATGCCCTCGGATGCCAAACGCCGTAGCAGCTTGTGAATTTCAACCTTAGAGCCGATATCTACACCATTTGTAGGCTCATCTACCAGCAGTACCTTCGGTGCGGTGGCCAGCCATTTACCGATAACAATTTTCTGTTGGTTGCCGCCCGAAAACTCGCGCACCGCCCGAGTAGGAATACGCGGACGAACATCCATCTGTTCGATCATCTCATTTGAAATTTTCTGAATCCGTTTTTTCTTCAGAAAACCAAATCGTGTCGTATTGGCGGAATAGTTTACCAACGCCATGTTTTCGTAGGTGTCAAACTGCATCACCAGCCCGCCATGCTGGCGATCCTCCGGCACATAGGAGATACCCAGCCGTTTGGCCATGCTGGAATTTGTGATATTTACCGGCGTACCGTCCAGTATTATACTGCCGCTGTCAGGCCGATGCAAGCCAAAGAGCGTTTGAATGACCTCTGTGCGTCCCGAGCCTACCAATCCGGTTATGCCCAGAATCTCGCCCTGACGTACGCAGAAGCTGATATCATGGTAATAGCCCGCCTTAGACAGATGCTTTACCTCCAATACCACCTTTTCCCCCGCTGCAGACTCATCGTTCAGGTTGGCATAGCTGATATCGCGGCCCACCATCATGTGAATAATTTCAGCCTCATCCAGCTCGTTGGTTGGCTTGGAACCGATATACCTGCCGTCGCGCAGCACTGTGACTGTATCAGACAGGCGTTTAACCTCATCCAACTTATGGCTGATAAACAACACCGATATACCGTCCGCCTTCAGCCCTTCGATAATACCGAACAGGTTCTCAACCTCTTGCCTGGAAAGTGAAGCCGTCGGCTCGTCCATGATAATTAAACGCGAATTGTAGGCGATCGCTCTGGCAATGGCTACCAGCTGTTGATTGGCAATGCTCAACGAGCCGAGCAGATCCGATGGTTTCAGCGGAATATTTAACCGCGTCAGTGTTTTCTCAGCAATCTCATTGTACTGTTTCCAATGAACCAATCCGGTTTTACCCTTGCCGATGCAGATGTTTTCTGCCACGGTCAGGTTCTGAAACAGGCACAGATCCTGATAGATCACGCTTATGCCGCGATTCATGCTCTCGTTAATATCACTCAAGCGAATCTGCTGGCCATCCACCAGAATCTCGGTGCCAGGATCAGGTGTATATACACCCGACAGGATTTTAATCAATGTTGATTTACCCGCACCGTTTTCGCCTACCAGCGCATGCACCTCTCCGCGGCGTACATGCAACTGCACATCGTCCAATGCCTTAACGCCCGGAAAGGTCTTGCTGACATGTGATATGGAAAGAAAGAAATCCTCCACTATCCTCGCCTCCTTTCCTTTTTCAGAAGCCCCGTCCGACAAAATGCTGCAAACTCACAGGCAAATCATTAAGCACTTTCACATCGTGGCCATATTTGCCCAGCGTTTTTTCTACCAACACATAATCCATACCAGGGATCACGATATCGTTCCAATGGTTGCCGAAGCCGCGTACTGCCACATCCAACATAGTAACGATCTGACTGCCAAGCGGCTCATTTGAATTAAGCGTGATTGCACCGTAGAACTCCTGACACTCGGTGTAGCCGCCGTTATGTGTGCCGGTATACGGTTTTTGCAAAGTCATGTCGATCTGCTTACCAATGCGGCTGGATACCTCGCTGGATTTGGAGGCAAAATAATCCACCAATGCCTGTTCCTGAAGCCGCGCGGGCAGATTCTCACGGGCAACGCGCACATAAGCGTCGAGTCCAATACGATATGCTTCTTCCGTAAAATCGAACCAGTATTTCTGATCATCAGTACGCTTATCGGGATGATCCACACATACCACACTTGCGCGTTCGCATGCAGTCAGGCCATCCCACTTCGGGCCGACACCCAGCAGCACATAATCTCCTTCCTGAATACGACGATTTACAGCTTTGCCTATCAGTGTGCGCGTATTTACGCCTGAAGCGACGCTGATATCAAAACCAAGCTGCTCCACGCCGAGCTCGCAAGCTACGACATGCGCCCACTGAGCCACCTGCGTTTCATACATTCCCGGACGAATAACGCTGGTCATAGCCTCCATCATCACGTCACAGATCTTCGCGGCGATCTCTGTCATGTGCATTTCATCGTCGGATTTGATATACTTGAGCTTATAGTATATCTCCTGCCCGTCTATCACCTTGGAAGCGTCGCCAAAATAATCCACCAGATAAGTGTAAATACTGGCAGGAAGTACCTCGCGCGGAGTAAGCAGCGCAATGTTACTCGGACGGCAGCCGCAGGCTTCCTCTAGAACATCCTCCACGCGGCATGCCGCTACTGGATAATCCTCATCAGCCAGCTTCAGCATTTCCACCTTGCGTACTTTACAACCAGAGCGCGGTGCCAGCTGTTCTGCGCAATAACCGCCTTCAAGTCCGGCCAGCAGGAAAAAACCATTCTTGCCTATGATGCCTGCTACCGGCTCAACACTGATATTGGTGTTGCCGCCAAGATAAGGTACGTCGCCTGAATACTGTTCATCGCTGTATACAAAACCGCAATCGTAGCCGTTCTTTCTCAGTGCGTCGATCAGACGACGATGACGCAGCTCAAATTCCTCTGGTCCAAGTCGCATCTCTTTATCAAAAGATGGTGCCCGTCCGAGAATCTCTTCAACGATGTTCGCCTGCTTTCTCCACAAACCTGCGTCAAACATAGGGTACACCTCAATTCCACTGTTTTTGTAAATCTCGCTGAGACGCTCACAGCGTCACAGCCACAATTCTATTTCCTGATTCTATTGTATCGCATGCGCCTCAGAATTCAATGGAAATAGTACACGGCAATCTGCACAAATGCCATAGCTTGCACTGCGTTTTTATAATCAGTCCGTTTTGAATGAGTAATAATCAGATATCAGGTTTGATTTTTACCTATTAGGACAATTTCTCACATCTCATCCACGCTTTATATTGCAAATCGCATCATATGCAAATGTTACATTTTGTCTGATTCTTTATCGTTTCACACTCAAAACATAATATATTTAGCTATCTATATTATTTTAAGCCGCAGATTTTCAGCCATTTGCTTCGTTTTGACCGCATTCCCCCCACATTATTGACAATTTGGCGCTTTATATCTACAATTAGTACAGTCGTTATATCCTTTTTACTTATACTGATGCCACACAGAAAGGAGAATGCCCATGAATGTCCCTCATATTTCCAAAGTCGAATTTGCTCAACGCGTTAAAAACACCCAGAAAGCCATGCAGGATGCCGGCCTCGATATTCTGCTTACTTACGGTAACGAAGCCGAACCGCAATATGTACGTTATTATTCGGACTACTGGCCTTCGTTTGAATCAGCCATGGTAATGATCCCACTCAGCGGAGATCCGATCCTGCTTATCGGCCCTGAATCATTGACGATGGCTCAATACTGGTCGGTCATTGAACGCATTGAGCGCATCAAGCTTCTACGCGAATCTTCCGAACCGGAATACCCTGGCGAAAAACTCAACTCCCTTTATAACTTGTTTGGCGAACACCTGTCCCCTGCTTCAAACCGTCGCATCGGCATTTGCGGCTATCCGCTCATGTATGCACCGGTGTACCAGGGCATTTTGCAGGCAGCGTCGGCGTTTGGCTGTGAAGTTGTACGTTCTGAGCAATTGGTAATCCGCCAGAAATTGATTAAATCACCGGCAGAAATTGAGATCATGCGGCATGCGGCCAAGATCAGCGAAGCTGCATGCATAAAAGTCATCCAGAATCTGCGTCCGGGCATGACTGAGACACAGGTGGTAGCCATTGCTGAGGCAGAAATACGCGCACTGGGCGCTGAAAACGAAGCTTATCCCATGTGGGTGCTCAGCGGCAGCAACACCACGCACGCCATCGGTCGCCCCGCCCCTGACAGAGTAATTGGCAAAAACGATTTGGTAATGCTGCAGATTGGTGCGCGTGTCAGTGGTTACGCCTCGAGCTTCGGCCGACCCGTGATCATTGGAAAAATTCCGGATGATGCACGCGCGTTGGTCGAAACGGGACTTGAGGCGCACCTCCGCACATTCGACTGGCTCAAGTCGGGCACTCCTGCCCGTGAAGTGGATCGTCTTTACCGTGAATTCCTGAAAAACCACGGTGCAGAGGGCTGTAATCTGTATGGTCCCTGCCATGGCACGGGTCTAATGGAGGGTGAACACCCATGGATCGAAGCTAATTCGGACTACCTGTTGGAGCCCGGTCTCACTTTTATGGCAGACACCTTCTTGAAGCGCGACGGCTACGGCCTGCGCTGGGAAGATCAGCTTGCGATTACTAAAACCGGTACCGATGTGTTCACCAACGCTTATCTTGAAATAATTCAGCTTTAACCCAGCTTTACATGCAACACGCCGGAGCTACCATGTCATCGTAGCTCCGGCGCCTGTTTCCCAGATATGCTTTGATCCTATCATTACAGGAAAAAAACGCGATTCGGGTGCCTGACCCGGTCTTTGACCCCACACTCGCCTGCTGGGGCGTTCGCTCATAAGGCGATCTGCCTCCCCACTACTAACCCTCTCGGTAATTCTCAGCCGGCAGGACTTACTTCTAAGGCGCGCCATGCTCACCGGACTTTTGCCGGTTTACGTGGATCGTTTTGCCCGCGCCTGGCATCGACTTTCAACCGCAGACGCGCCCGAACCGCATTCCTATTATATGTATTTTTCCTCTTCCCGTCAAGCCGCTTATTCCACAGTGACGCTCTTGGCAAGATTGCGCGGCTTATCCACATCCAGTCCGCGCGCCACGCTGACATAATAGGCCAGCAACTGAAGCGGAATGACCGCCAGACTCGCGGCAAAGTGTGGATCTGTACGCGGCAGGTAAACGGTAAAGTCCGCTGTATCCTCCAGATTATAGTTCCCGGCGGTCGTCAGACCCATCAGATAGGCGCCGCGGCTCTTGCATTCTACCATGTTGCTGATCGTCTTTTCATAGAGCGCAGGCTGCGTCAGAACGCCCGCCACCAGCGTACCGTTTTCAATCAGGCTGATGGTACCATGCTTCAGCTCGCCCGCCGCATATGCCTCGGAATGCACATAGCTGATCTCCTTGAGCTTCAGGCTGCCTTCAAGACCCACGGCATAATCTATGCCGCGGCCGATGAAGAACGCATCGTGCGCGTTGGCATACTTGGCTGCGAACCACTGGATGCGCTCCTTTTCTTCCAGCAGGCGGTGTATCTTTTCCGGAATGGCCGTCAGCTCCGCCGTCATCCTGTCCAGCTCTTCCTGCGAAACCGTACCGCGAACGCGCGCGAGCTCCATTGCCAGCATGTAGCCTGCGATCAGTTGCGTGCTGTACGCCTTGGTGGTCGCCACGGCGATCTCGGGACCCGCCAGCGTGTAGAGCACATGGTCGGCCTCCCGCGCGATGGACGAGCCCAGCACATTCACGATCGCCAGCACCGGCAGCCCCTGCAGCTTGACTTCGCGCAGCGCCGCCAGACTGTCCGCCGTCTCTCCCGACTGGCTGATAATGACCGCCAGCCCGTTTTTCGAAAGCACCGGCCGGCGATAGCGGAATTCGGAAGCGACTTCCACCCGCACGGGCACGCGCGCCAGATCCTCAATAACGTATTGCAGCGCCATGCCAACGTGGTAGGCTGAGCCGCAGGCCACGATATAAATCTGATCCACGTCCCGCAGCAGCGCCGCATCCAGTCCGGAGGCGCTCAGATCCACATGTCTGTCGGTCAGCATGGAGGCAACGGTGTTGCGAACTGCATCGGGCTGCTCGTGGATCTCCTTGATCATGAAGTGCTCGTAGCCGCCCTTTTCCGCCGCCTCGGCGTCCCATTCGATATTAACCGGCTGCTTTTCGATCGGTTCCTGATCCACAGTGCAGAACTTTACGCCATCGCGGCTCAGGCGCGCGATCTCCATATCATTCATGTAGCACGCGCGGCGCGTGTACTTGAGGATCGCCGTTACATCCGACGCGAGATAGGATGCGTCATCGGCAATGCCCACCAGCATCGGCACATTGCAGCGCGCGGCGAATATCTCATCCGGATAATCGTGGAACAGCACAGCCAGCGCATAGCTGCCGCGAATGCGCATCATGCTGCGCGCAATGGCCTCCACCGGACCGCCGCGATACTTTTTATAATAGTAGTCGATCAGCTTCGCCGCCACCTCGGTATCCGTATCGCTGTAGAATTCATAGCCGTTTTTGATCAGCTTTTCGCGCAGCTCCAGATAATTCTCAATGATGCCGTTGTGCACCGCGACCACGGCATTATCGTCGCTCACATGGGGATGCGCGTTTTTCGTGGACGGCTCGCCGTGCGTCGCCCAGCGCGTATGACCGATGCCGCAGCAGCCGTGCAGCGCCGCGCCGTCATCCGTCATTTCCTGCAATACGCGCAGCCGCCCCTTGGCCTTGACCACCTGCACGTCGCCCGCGCCGTCGCGCACGGCGATGCCGGCCGAATCATAGCCGCGGTATTCCAGCTTCGAAAGTCCATCCAGCAAAATCGGCGCCGCCTGTTCGCCGCCGACATATCCAACGATTCCACACATAGCTTATGCCTCCAATACGCTCCAAAACTCAGCTGAGTTTATATAATTCTTTTGTAAAGATAAGATATTTGTATTTTATACGAATCTGCGTCCGTTGTCAACCACAAATTGGAACCGCTCAGGCGTGCATTTCGTCAAAGCCATCGCCAATAATTAACGCCGGAGGTATTCCGGTCACCAAAATAACACCAAAATGCTGTGCACACATCAAATTTCTGTGTTATAATATCAGAGTATAAGTATAAATGGGGCTATGTTTTACTCAGGAGGAAATATGAGTTTTAAATACGCAGTATTCAAGCCGCGCGAGAGCGAACGCGGGTTCCTGTTCTCGGTGGTGGTCATGACGGCAAAAATGCTGATCTTTTCCGTGCTGCTGATCGGCATATGCGTCGGCGGCGTGGTGGGCGGCGTCGCCAAGGCCTGGGTAGATACCTGCCCGAACCTGGACATCGACAAGATCGGCACGCAGGCGCTCACCTCCTTCATTTACGATCGAAACGGCGATCTGGTGACCGAATTCAAGGGCTCCGAGAACCGCATCTATGTGGAATATGAAGAGATCCCCCAGCGGCTCATCAACGCGGTCGTCGCCATTGAGGACGCGCGCTTTTACGAGCACCACGGCGTGGACATCAAGCGCATCGGCGGCTCGCTGATCAACAACCTGCTCGGCGGCAACCTGCAGGGCGCGTCCACGATCACCTGCCAGCTGGTCAAGCTGACGCTGCTCAACAGCGATCAGACCTACAAGCGCAAGGTTCAGGAAGCCTATCTGGCGCTTCAGCTGGAGGAAACCTTTACCAAAGAGCAGATCCTGGAAGCCTATCTGAACGTCATCTACCTGGGCGGCAGCAACTATGGCATCAAGATCGCCGCGCAGGACTATTTCGGCAAGGATCTGGACGAGCTGACGCTGCGCGAATGCGCCTGCCTCGCCTCCATCATCCGAAATCCCTACCGCTATAACCCCCGCCGCAATTATTATGTCTATGACGATCCTCACCTGATCGAAGATCGCACCAATTATGTGCTGCGCGAAATGCGCGACCAGTCGCTGATCACCGAGGAGGAATACACCGCCGCGCGCGCCGAAAAGCTGAATGTACTGGAGCACTCCACTGCTTCCTCGGACGCGATGTACGACAACGCCTATTACGTTGAATACTCCATCTACGATGTGGTAACCAAGATGCTGCGCGTCGAGGGGCTGGAGGATACCTCCTCCAACCGCAGCAGCATGGAGACCAAGCTGCGCAACGGTGGCTATAAGGTGTTCACCTCGCTGAATCCACAGGTGCAATCCGCCGTGCAGGACGTGGTTTCAAACTGGTCAAGCTATCCCCGCATGCGCCACGCAAACGATTCCTCCACGCAGTCCTCGCTGGGCGGCGGCGAATATCTGACGGTGGTGCAGCCGCAGGCCTCTGCGGCGGTGTTGAACTGGCATACGGGCGAGCTCGTAGCTGTGGTCGGCGGCCGCAGTAAGCCGGTACAAAAGAAGCAGCTGAACCGCGCCTATCAGCTCCAAATGCCTATTGGTTCGTCGATTAAGCCGCTCTCGATCTATGGTCCCGCCTTCGACATGGGCTATTCCCCCGGCACGCCAGTGTTGAACATGCCTGTCGAGATCAAGGGCTGGAACAGTGCGAACGGCTACCCGAGCAATTTCTCCGGCGATTCGTTCACGGGCGTGGAATCCATGCGCGTGGCGCTGAACAAATCCCACAATACCGCCGCGGCGCATGTGCTGATGGACAACGTGGGCATTGAGAATTCCGTAACTTATCTGCTGAAGCTGGGCGTGGATCCCGACCACATCCTCGCCACCGGCGCGGGCCTGGCGCTGGGCTCCTCGGGCATATCGGTCATCGAACTTGCCACGGCCTACGGTGCGGTCGCCAATTCCGGCGCATACCTCGAATCCTATGCCTTTACGCAGGTGCTTAATTCCGACGGCACGGTCTACATCGACGTGAGCGAGGTTCAGGAGCGCCGGCAGGTGTTCCAGCCATCCACGGCGTATCAATTGGTGGACTGCCTGAAGGGCTGCGTGTCCGCCTCGGGCACGGGCGCAAGCGCCAAATTCGGCAATATGACCGTGGCTGGCAAGACCGGCACCAACAGCGACAACATCGGCGTAACCTTCGCAGGCATGACCGGCTACTACGCCGGCGCCGTCTGGATCGGTTCGGATTATTACAAGCCGCTCGAATCCAGCGCCACCGGCGGCACCAGCGCCGCGCCGCTGTGGGCGGCGATCATGAGCCAGGTGCACGCGCTGACCGACTGCACGACCGATCGCGACATCATCTCCGGCTCGGCGGCGGATTTCGGACTCTATCCCAGCACCGTCTGCGGCGTATCCGGCATGCTGCCCACGACGGCCTGTGAAAACGACGTCAACGGCTATCAGCCCAACACCGATTATTACACCGCCGACAGCCTTCCCACGGCCTATTGCAACATGCACCGCGCCGTGACGCTGTGCCGCAATTCGGGCATGGTAGCCTCGGACTACTGCCGTTCCACGGTGGTAGTAGGCATCATCTACATTCCGGAGGGACATCCGCTGCGCTATGCTTCGGATATGGACGTGGTTCAGAGCTATTTCCACGGCGCGTCCACCAGTGAATACTCCGTCGGCCTGGGCGTGTGCACCAGCTGCCGGTACTGACACACTTCAGGGCTTTCTTCGACAGCGCAGGCTGCTGTCAAGGGAAGCCCTGTTTTTATTGCAGGTCGACGAACCCCGATGCCCCCATTGGGGGTATGACAGCGTCTCACTTATCATTTGCCGCGCGATGGCCGCCTGTCAGGCGACAAAACCAGAAATGCGCATAGCCGCCTGAGGGCGCACATATCATCCACCAAACGCATTTTTCAAGGTCAAGGGAGGCCGTCGGCATGGCAAAAACGCGCAGATCAATCCTTAAAAGGCTGCTTCTGGGACTGTTGACCGCTATATTGGTCACGCTCGTGGGAATGCTGCTGCTCGCAGCGGCGCTGATCTATCTGAAAATGGACGATGGGCTGCTCACGGTGCTCAACCAGCTGGTGAAGGCGCTCGCCATTATCCTCGGCGTATGCGCGGCGGTAGAGCGCGGTGGCAATCGAGGCCTGGCCACAGGCGTGGAAATTGCGCTGATCTACGCCGTCGCGGGCTATGCGATGTACCTGCTGCTGGGCGGTGGCAGCTTCAGCGTCGGAGGTATGCTGGGCGAAATGCTGCTGGGCGGCGCTGTTGGTGCACTGACCGGCGCGGTGCGCGCCAACCTGCATCCGCGCAGGATCAGGGCCGTGCAGGGCTGAGGCGCGAATATCGAACATCAGTTTAAATTGCGCAAACCGCGTTTCGATTTAATATGAATATGCTATAATACCTCCATAGACGGAGGTATTTTTTATGTTTGACCTTCATTCCGAATATGCGCCTACCGGGGATCAGCCCCAGGCCATTGAACAGCTGACCCGCGGTCTGAGCGCGGGCATGAAGCATCAGGTGCTGCTTGGCGTGACCGGTTCCGGCAAAACCTTTACCATGGCCAATATCATCAAAAACGCGAACCGCCCCACGCTGGTCATCGCACATAACAAGACGCTGGCGGCGCAGCTGGCGGCGGAATTCCGCGAGTTCTTTCCGGAGAACGCCGTTGGCTACTTCGTATCCTATTATGACTATTACCAGCCGGAGGCCTACATTCCCTCCACGGACACCTTCATCGAAAAGGACTCCGCGGTCAACGATGAAATCGACCGCATGCGTCACAGCGCCACGGCCTGGCTGGCTGAGCGGCGCGACGTGGTGATCGTGGCCTCCGTCAGCTGCATCTACGGTCTGGGCAGTCCTGAGGAATACGAGGATCTGTCCGTATCGCTACGCGAGGGCATGAATATGGACATCAGCGAGCTGCTGGATCAACTGGTGGAAATCCAGTACACCCGCAACGATTTCGAATCCGAGCGCGGCACCTTCCACGTTCGGGGCGATGTGGTGGAGATCATTCCCGCCGCTGCACAGGACAGCGCCGTGCGCGTGGAATTCTTCGGCGATGAGATCGATCGCATATCTGAAATAGAGCTCGTATCCGGACGTGTGCTGCGCCACATGAGCCATGTAATGATCTTCCCCGCCTCGCACTATGCCATCTCTCGCGACAAGCTGGACGCCTGCATCGCACAGATCGAAACTGACCTGAACGAGCGCCTTGCCGACCTGAAGGCAAACGGGCGCCTGCTGGAAGCGCAGCGGCTGGAGCAGCGCACGCGCTACGATATTGAAATGCTGCGCGAGATCGGCTATTGCAGCGGCATCGAAAACTATTCCCGCTATTTTGACGGCCGGCGCCCCGGCGAAGCGCCGTTCACGCTGCTGGATTATTTCCCGAAGGATCTGCTGATCATGATCGACGAAAGCCACATGACGGTTCCGCAGATCCGCGCCATGTACAATGGCGACTTTGCACGCAAGCAGACGCTCGTCGACTACGGCTTCCGTCTGCCCGCCGCCTTCGATAACCGCCCGCTGAAGTTTTACGAGTTCGAGCAGAAGATCAACCAGGTGATCTACGTTTCCGCCACGCCCGGCCCCTACGAGCTGGAGCGCGCGGAGCAGGTGGTAGAGCAGATCATCCGCCCGACGGGGCTGATCGATCCGGAAATCATCGTGCGCCCCGCCACCGGACAGGTGGATGACCTGCTGGGCGAGATCCGCACGGCCACGCAGGCGGGCGGGCGCGTGCTGGTGACGACGCTGACCAAGCGCATGGCTGAAAGCCTGACCGAATACCTGCGCAACATGGACGTGCGCGTGGAATACCTGCATTCGGACGTGGACACCCTCGACCGCATCAAGCTGATCCGCGGGCTGCGCATGGGCGAATATGACGTGCTGGTGGGCATCAACCTGCTGCGCGAGGGGCTGGATCTGCCGGAGGTACGCCTCGTGGCGATCCTGGATGCAGACAAGGAAGGCTTCCTGCGCTCGGAAAAATCGCTGATACAGACCATCGGCCGCGCGGCGCGCAATGTGGATGGCCGCGTCATCATGTATGCCGATGCGCTGACCGATTCCATGAACCGCGCCATATCCGAAACGAACCGCAGGCGCGCGATCCAGCAAAAATACAACGAGGAGCACAATATCACGCCGCGCAGCGTGCGCAGCGCGGTGCGCGCACTGATGGAGGTCAGCCGCGAGCCGGATAAGGACGCCGCGCCCGCCATGGACGATGAAGAGCGCCGCATGGCCATTGACCGCCTTGAGGAGCGCATGCTCGAAGCGGCCAACAACCTCGACTTTGAAAAGGCGGCGCAGCTGCGCGATCAGCTGCTGGCGCTGCGCGGCGAAAAGCCGATGGCAAGCGCCGAACAGTCGCGGCAGACGCGGCGCGGCAAGCGCGGCAGAAAGCACTGAGCAGCGCAGGATCATACCGTACATTTTTATAGAAAGAAAGGCAAGCAGCATTGGCAAACGATAAGATCATTATCCGCGGCGCGCGGCAGCATAATTTAAAAAACATCGACCTCGATCTGCCCCGCAACAAGCTGATCGTCATGACCGGCCTGTCCGGCTCGGGCAAATCCTCGCTGGCGTTCGACACCATCTACGCCGAGGGCCAGCGCCGCTATGTGGAATCGCTGTCCAGCTATGCGCGCCAGTTTCTCGGTCAGATGGACAAGCCCGATGTGGACAACATTCAGGGGCTCTCCCCCGCCATTTCCATCGACCAGAAAACCACCAGCCGCAATCCCCGCTCCACCGTGGGCACCGTAACCGAAATATACGACCACCTGCGCCTGATGTACGCGCGTACCGGCACGCCGCACTGTCCGGTCTGCGGCAAGGTCATTCAGCGCCAGAGCGTCGATCAGATCATCGACGCGGTAACGGCGCTGCCGGAGCGCACGAAGCTGATGCTGCTGGCGCCGCTGGTACGCGGCCGCAAGGGCGAATATTCAAAGCTGTTCGAGGATATGTCCAAAAAGGGCTATGTCCGCGCGCGCGTGGATGGCGAAATGATCGAGCTGGCCGATCCGCCGAAGCTCGCCAAAACGAAGAAGCACACGATCGAGATCATCATAGATCGCATCATCATCCGCCCCGACCTTCAGCAGCGCCTGACCGATTCGCTGGAGACGGCGCTGAACCTCGGCGGCGGGCTGGTCATCGTAGCCGAGGTGGAAAGCGGCCGCGAAACCATGTATTCGCAGAATTATGCCTGTCCAGACTGCGGCGTTTCGCTGGAGGCGCTGGAACCGCGCCTGTTTTCCTTCAATAATCCCTATGGCGCGTGCCCCTGCTGCTCCGGCCTGGGCGTGCTGCTGAAAATGGATCCGGATATCATTATCCCCGACCGCAGCAAATCGTTCAACGAGGGCGCGATCCGCGTTTCCGGCTGGAATACCTCCGAGCCCGGCTCGATGGCCGCCGCCTATCTGAAGGGACTGGCTGACGCCTACCATTTTTCGCTGGACGCACCGGTATGCGAGCTCTCCGAGGAGGCGCTGAACGCCGTGCTCTACGGCACGCGCGGCGCGAAGATCCGCGTGGAATACGAGCGCGCCAGCGGCAGCGGCTCCTTCAGCGTCCCGTTCGAGGGCGTGATCACGAATCTGGAGCGGCGCTACCGCGAAACCAGCTCGGACAGCATGAAGTCCACCTATGAGGAATACATGACCAATACCGTCTGTCCCGAGTGCGGCGGCAAGCGCCTGCGCCGCGAGGCGCTATGCGTCACAATCGGCGATAAGAACATTCAGGACGTCTCCGCCATGTCCATCCGCAGCTGCCGCGACTTTTTCCGCAGCCTGAAGCTCAGCGAAAAGCAGCAGCTGATCGCACGCCAGCTTCTGCGCGAAATCGACGCGCGGCTGAGCTTCCTGATCGACGTCGGTCTGGATTACCTCACCCTCTCGCGCAGCGCCGCGTCGCTCTCCGGCGGCGAAGCGCAGCGTATCCGCCTGGCTACGCAGATCGGTTCCGGCCTCACCGGCGTGCTCTATATACTGGATGAGCCGTCCATCGGTCTGCACCAGAGCGACAATGCCAAGCTGCTGGGCACGCTGAAGCATCTGCGCGACCTGGGCAACACGCTGATCGTGGTGGAGCACGATTCCGAGACCATGCTCGCCGCGGACTATATCGTGGACATCGGCCCCGGTGCAGGCGTGAACGGCGGCCGCGTGATGGCTGCGGGCACGCCGCAGGATGTCATGGCCAACCCGCAGTCGCTGACCGGCCAGTACCTTTCCGGCGCAAAGCACGTTCCGCTGCCTGCCTGCCGTCGCGCGCCAAGCGGATGGCTGCATGTGCGGGGCGCGCGCGCCAACAATCTCAAGAATATCGATGTAGATTTCCCGCTGGGCGTGCTCTGCTGCGTCACGGGCGTATCCGGCAGCGGCAAATCCTCGCTGGTCAATGAGATTCTGTTCAAATCTCTGCAGAAAACCTTGAATCGCGCCCGCAGCCGCGCCGCAGATCACGACGAGATCACCGGCGCAGAGCAGCTGGACAAGATAATCCAGATCGACCAGTCGCCGATCGGGCGCTCGCCGCGCTCGAACCCCGCCACCTACACCGGCCTGTTCGACCTGATCCGAGAGGTATTTGCCAGCACACCCGATGCGAAGGCGCGCGGCTACAAGGCCAGCCGCTTCAGCTTCAACGTCAAGGGCGGGCGCTGCGAAGCCTGTTCGGGCGATGGCATACTGAAGATCGAAATGCAGTTCCTGAGCGACGTGTATGTGCCCTGCGAGGTCTGCCACGGCATGCGCTACAACCGCGAAACGCTGGAGGTGCGCTACAAGGGCAAGAGCATCCACGATGTATTGGAAATGACGGTGGATGAGGCGCTGGATTTCTTCGCCCCGCTGCCACGGCTGGCCGCCAAGCTGCAAACCATGCGCGACGTAGGGCTGGGCTATGTGAAGCTCGGTCAGCCCTCGGACACGCTCTCCGGCGGCGAAGCCCAGCGTATCAAGCTGGCCACAGAGCTCTCGCGCCGCGCCACCGGCCGCACGCTGTATGTGCTGGACGAGCCGACCACTGGCCTGCACATCGCCGACGTCGCACAGCTGAACGCCGTGCTGCACCGGCTGGCGGACGGCGGCAACACGCTGGTGGTCATTGAGCACAATCTGGACGTAATCAAGACCGCCGATTATATCATCGACCTCGGGCCCGGCGGCGGCGATCGCGGCGGAAGCGTCGTCGTATGCGGCACGCCTGAGACGGTTGCCGCCTGCGCGAGCAGCAGCACGGGCGAGTACCTGCGCCCGCTGCTGACCGAAGATGTGCCGATCATGTCTTAAAATGCGGATGTTTTGTAACAATATTTTAAAACATTAAATATCCGCTTGACTTTTGATCCCGCGCTGTTTAAGATGATACTGTCTATCTGAATCTCTTGTGTATTTGGAGGAGTGCTATTATGCAAAAGGGATACAAGCGCAACGGCAAGGGCATGGCCGTACTCCGCTTCTTTATTGGACTGATCGTGATCGCCATCATTGTCGGCGTAATCTGGTTCTTCCTGCAGAAGGTGGACTATTCCGACAAGCTGGCCGACCCGAACGTCGCCACGCGCCCCTATGTCGAAATGACCGCCGACCCCAACGCGCCGCTCGCGCTTGAGCCGACCACTGGTCTCGACACTGGCGATGCCGTCGACGATTTTACCAACAGCTTTGATCTGGGCGGCGATACCACCGGCGATTTTGGCGGCGGCGATTTTGTAGATCTGACGCCGAGCGATACGCCGGAGCCTACCGCTACGCCGACAACGGAACCCACGCCGGAGCCGACCGCCGTTCCCACGCCGGAACCGACGGCCACGCCGGAGCCCACCCCCGAGCCCACGGCGACGCCCGAGCCGACGAAGATCCCCTCTTCCAAGCTCAACAAAGCGCGCACCAAGGGCTTCAAGGTTCCCGAGCCTTCTACCAACGGCGAAGCGGCGCTGACCAAATTCTATGTATCCGAGCCGAACAACAACCGCTATGTCGAGGTCAACGGCTACTGCTACATCAATGACGCCACCTTCGACGGCAATGGCGTGAAGGCGTATCTGATCGCCACACCGGTTTCCGGTAAGGGCATTACCCGCGCCTACAAGGCCAATATGGTGCAGGGCATTTCCGGCGACCCGCACACCGATGCTGTGTGCATGAACGCGGATTGCACCGATTTCAGCGTCATATTCACCGTAAGCAAGTATAAGAACGGCGAATATGAGCTGGGCGTCGTGCTGGATTACACGAAGGAAAACGCCGCCGAGCCTGCCTATGCCTACTATAAGCTCGGCAAGACCTTCACAGTGGAGAAGGGTGCGATCGTACAGCAAAATGAAAGCTCCGACCAGCCCTTCGGCGCAGCCACCGGCTCTGACGCGGATTCTCAGGGCCTGAGCTTCTCCATCGCCGCCTCGAATGCCGCGGCATCCTCCGAAACGGCCGCGCCGGGCGCAAAGGAATTCCAGGCGCCTGAAGAAACGGCGACCGCCGCGCCCCGCACCGACGCCTTTGGCGCTGCGCTCGACGATACTGCTTCCATTGGCTGATAAAACCTGATATGCACGCGATCCGCCTGACCATTGGTATGGTCAGGCGGTGATTTTTTTGGGCAGCCGAATGGGCGTTATACCCAGCTGAGCTTCGGGCATTAGAAAGAACTTTAGTAGAAGCCATGGAGTCATATGTCAGATGTGGCTCCACAGATTAATAGCATCAGGATATTGATAATATGTAAGATGCGAAAGGCACTTGAACGAATTTCTGAAAAGAAAATTGCAAAGCAAAAAGTGTGATTGACAATTCGTTCGATGCCATCTTTAGAAGACGACCACAGGCTATATACCTTTACGGGGCCTGGTCAAACCACCCGTTCAACGGGTGGTTACAGGATGTTGACAAAGTCAACAGACTGCCAGACGCTGAAAAACCCTGCAAGGCAAGAAAACGCGAGCTGCAAATGAGGGCGCATACTTAGGCGTATGTAACCGATTTTGCAGCCCGCGTTGACGAAGTAAGCAGAAATTTCAACTTCTCCTGAAGTTGTTCACGAAATTTCTGCGGTTGCGGGGTTTGTCAGTGGATTGAAACCACCCGTTCAACGGGTGGTTATGCCTCAGGCAACAAAGCCCCCCGATTCGGCCTTACCGGCGCGGATCGGGGGCGGCTTTCATTCACCTGTCAAATCAGTTGGTATCCGGGCAAAGCGGGCCAGCCAGCTCTTCCATGAAGAACAGCTTGCCGGGCATCGTGGGGATCCAGCTGGAGGTGATCTGCTTCACGGGGCCATAACGCAGCGTCATCCAGAAGCTCATGCCCTGCCACTGCATGCCGCGGGACAGCACGCCGTCCGCGCCGCCGATGGCATAATCAGAGTTGAAGATGATGGCGGGGCCGATGGTATTGGCATAGCAGGGAATCAGCGGCCAGCTGGAGCGGAACGACGTGATGGCGTTCTGCTCGATCGTGAAGGGATGCAGACGCGCGCCGACGCGATAGGGCGCAGCCTTCCACGCCTCAACGCTGTCATATTCAGCGGCGAAATGCGGCTCCCAGAACGCGATATGGCACATGCGGCCGATGCCGTATACCAGCACCTGTTTGGCGCCCTCAGCCTTCAGCTTCGCGATCTTCTCCGGATAGGTGGGCAGATTTTCGCGCGTGGCGAAATTGCGCTGATTCTCGGGCACGGTCAGCTCGCCGAGCGGGCCATAGAACGCCTCAACCATCGCGTTCTGGAACGCGGCGGGGTCGTTGGCGGGCAGCGTATTGCCCTCGGCGTCGGACCACTCGTCCATATTGAAGCCATACACATGCTTGCAGTCCACATTCCATTCCTTCAGGAAGTAAACCGCCCATTTGTACATGCCCATCGGGCCGACCGGCAGAATGAGGATCAGCTTGCGGCCCTCTTCCTTGGTCTGGCGGATCTGCATGGCGATTTCATGGCCCATGTACGCGCCAAACTCTTCAAGATTGGTGCACTTCACGGGATTAAAGCCCTCGTTCCAGAAGCTCTGGCGGTCATACACGGTTTCAGGAGCGTTGGAAACGCATTCCTTGATGCGCTCAATGTCCCAGCCCTGAGGCAATACCTCGCTGAAATAGGAGCCCTTCAGCGTATTGGTCATATCCATATAGCAACACATCCTTTCAGATTACCTGGCAGATATAATTAAAGATGCACCACGATGTTCTCTTCCAGGGAGCGCGTGGTCGCCTCAATAATTTCAAGCACGCCGCGATTCTGCGCCAGCGTAACGCTCGCATCGCGGTTTTCACGGATCGCATCGATAAATTCACGGATCTCGCCCTCGAACATATCTGTCTGCTCCACCTCGATGGGATAGCTCTTCTCATCGCCCGCGGGATACCAGTTCAGATTGCTGCCGCGCTCACCATCGTTGATGTTCAGGCCGGCGGTCAGCGCATAATCCAGCGTTCCGTTATCGCCGGTCGCGCGGAACTCGATGGAGAACGGCCAGTTGCCCGTCATTTCAAGGCTGGTCTCCACAATCGCCTGGACGCCGGACTTCCAGCGCAGACTGGTGCATACATGGTTCCAGCAGCCCGTGGGGCTCTTCCAGCCGTTGGCATACACCGATTCGGGCTTTCCGAAGATACTGTACAGATAGTCAATATCGTGGATGTTCAGGTCGTACAGGCCGCCGCCGCTCTTCCTGGGATCGCGATGCCAGGTCGTCCAGGTCGGATGCTGGCAGAGGCGCTTTTCATAGATCATGTGGATGTTTCCGAGCTTGCCCGCTTCGATGTAATCCTTCATGACCATGAACTCCGGCCACCAGCGGGCAACCTGCGCCACCATGAAGCGCACGCCGTTTTCCCTGCATGCCTCGACCATGCGATCGAAGGATTCCACCGTGAAGGTGATCGGCTTCTCACACAGCACATGGCACTTCAGCGCCGCAGCCTCCTTGACGAACTGCTCGTGAAGGTCGGTCGGCACACAGATGTCCACGATGTCCACGCCCACCTCATCCTTTGCAGCCTTCAGCGAGGTAAAGAAGCGGCAGCCGTATTCCTGCGCCACCTTTTCGCCCTTTTCCACATTGCGGCCGACGATCGCCACGAGCTCGACGTCGTCCATTTTCTTGAGCGCGGCCAGATGATTCTGCGCAATATAGCCGCTGCCCTGCACTGCTACCTTAAACACGCCATTTCCTCCTCTTTCTTTATTGAATTGTTAACGCACAGCGCTTATATATCCAGTGGGTTTACTAATTGTATTGTATCACAGCGTTCAGGCAATGTCAATATCTCTCAATAATTTGTACAAGCCGCCCGAATCACAATTTGCATTTTATGAAGATGCGCGCGGTGTTCACTCGCGCCTGCGCAATATTTCGAAGCGCTTGTCGATATAATATTCTGCCAGCCCCAGGCCGCTGTCCTCGGGCGGAATATGACCGTAGTCAAAGGTCAGGCCGTGCATCAGCAAATTGCCGCACCGCTGACCGGACATGGAGCGCAGCCTCTGCAAAAAGCTGCCGCCTAGCCGTTCGATGCCGCCGCCGATGATCACGCGGCGAATGCCCGTAACGCACACCACGCTGTAAATGCCTGCGAACAGCTGCGCCGCCACATTGTCTATGGCCTCGCAGATTTCGCGCTCGCCCGCGTCGCAGGCACAGCCGATCATTTCCGGCGTGAGCTTGCCGGGCTGCCCCTGACGGAGCTTTAAAAATGTCTCCACGGGCTTGAACGCCGCGATCTGGCTCACATGATCCACCACGGCGTCCAGGTTCACATATTGCTCCAGGCAGCCGCGGCCGCCGCATGAGCAGGGACGCCCGCGGTAATTGATGCTGACGTGGCCGATCTCGCCTGCGAAGCCGTCTTTGCCGGTAAATACCTCGCCCTCGGAGATGATACCCGCACCCACGCCGTCGCAGACGTTAACGTAGATCAGGTTCTCCTCCTGCTGACCCATGCCGTCCAGGCGCTTTTTTTCCGCATAGGCAAGCGACTGCGAGCTGTTGCCGAAGAACAGCGTGACGCCCAGTTCCTTCTCGAGCTCCTCCATCACCTCTCGGCGAATGGAAATATGCAGCGTGGACAGTGAAAACAGCTTCTTTTCCGACAGATAGATGCCCGGAAAGCTCACGCACACGGCCAAAGCAATCTCCGGCTGATACAGTTTGGAGCGTCTGAGCAGTATGTCGCGAATCAGCTCCGCATAATCGGCGCTGGCGTCCGGATTCGGGTCGGGCGCATCCACGTCAAAGCCGCCGTATTGCTCGGCGGAATGGTTCAGAAACAGCGTCTCCAGTGGCTCCATTTTCAGGTTATACAGCGTGTAGCGCACGCCGTAGCGCCCCAGCGAAAACACCGGTATCTGCCGGCCGGCGGCGTTGATGCACAGGTTAATCGGCTTACGCCCCGTCTGCATCGTGCGGGCATAGCCGGCTTCCAGCACCAGTCCCTCGCGCACCAGCTCGTCCACGAGCGCAGAAACTGTGGTCGGGCTCAGGCCGGTGACGCGCACGAGATCCGCGCGCGCCATATCGCGGTTCCGATTCAGCAAATTGAACAAATGCTTGATATTTTCCTCTTTGATGATCTGCTGGTTGGTCAGCCGCCCCGCGCTGCTTTGCCGCTCTGAAAGATAATTCATTCGCTTGCATCCTTATCTAAACGCTATATTAATTATTTTTATCATTATAGCACATATGCAAAGAATTATCCACTTCCAAACAAATGATTGTAGAATATATTCTGTTTTATTGCTTAATAATTGGTATTCTGGTATAGGAATTACCTTTTTCCGAGAAACAAACGGCATAGCCCGCGCCAAATTCTGGCTGCCATGCGTACATGTGACGGTTTTCTTCAGGAAACCAGTGCGCCATCAGGCAGGCGATCACGCCGCCGTGGCATACGATCAGCGCATTGTCCGGCACGCCCTGTATCGCGGCAAGCACGCGCGCTCTGAAGGCATTCGACGATTCGCCGCCGGGCGGTACGGCACAGCCGCTCTCATCCGTGATCCATGCCTGATAATCCGGATCCGCACAGAGCTCGGCATAGCTGTGCTGCTCAAACCTTCCAAAATCGATCTCCCGCAGGCCATCGACGCGGCGATCCGCTTCGCGCCCAAACAACAGCAGCGCCGTCTCGTCGCAGCGCCGCATGCCGCTTGAAATGAGCACAAGGTCTCGCGCGTCCGGATAACGCGCTGTCGCACGTTTTTCCGACAGCATGCGCTTTCCAGCCTCCGAAAGCGGCAGATCGCTGCTGCCGCAGTACAGGCGGCGCTCGTTGGCTGCCGTCATGCCATGACGAATCAGATAGATCATTGTCGTATCACCTGCGGTATGCCGCAAAACAGGCGCGTAACGCGCGCGGCGTGCTGCGCAAGATAGTTATTCAGCCTGCCGTTCTCCTCACGCCAGAGCCGCATTTCGGCATCCATCGGCACCACGCCGCATGAAAAATCCAAGCCGATCAGCATTTTATCCGCCCATTCGCCGCTGTGCCACTCAAAATAGGAAACGACGCTTTCACCGCGCCGCACGCAGCCCAGGACAAACAGCTCGAGCCCGTTAAAAGCATCCGCCGCCGTAAAGTCGATTTCGCGCATATCCGCATCCAGATGCACGATCCTCGACGCGCCGCGCGTATTTTGGGCGTATTCCTCCATCCCCTGATAGGCGCCGCCGAATATAAACTCCATAATTGTCTGCCTCCCTCAGCGCAGGATCGCCAATGCCACAAGGCCGCACAGCTCCGAGACCGTGAGTGAAAAGCCCGCCAGATCACCTGACACGCCGCCCAGCGCGCGCGCACACCAGCGCATAGCCAGCGCATAGCCGCCGCCGACCGCCGCACCCACGACCAGTCCGCGCCAGCCAAGTGCAGCGCCCAGCGCCGCAAGCGCCAACGCTCCCTGTGCCAGCACGGCGACTGTGAAGCACGCAGGCGCGACATCGGAAGCGGCATACTGGCTGTGTCCCAGCGGCCTGAGCCTGAGCACGCAAAGCGCCGAGCCACAGCGCGACAGCACCGGAATCAGCATGAGCGCAGCGCAGCGTTCAACGGACGCCGCAGCCGCGAATTGCAGCATGAACAGCAGTGCGATCATCACCACGGCGAACGAGCCGACGTGCGAATCCTTCAGTATGCGCAGGCGTTCCTCGCGGCTGCGCCAGGAGAGCATCGCATCCGACGTATCCATATAGCCGTCCAGATGGATAAAGCCCGTCAGCAGAAACGGTGCGGCGGCAATCAGCGCACCTGCCAGCAGCGGCGGCAAAAAGCGCTTCGCCAGCAGCGCCAGCGCCCACCAGAGCGCGCCGAGCACCAGTCCCACCAGCGGCAGGCAGGCGAGCATATGCCGTCTGAGCGCCTCGTCCCAGCTCTTCAAGCGCAGCGGTATCGCGCTGAACATGCCGAGCGCCATCAAAAACGCCGTCCACAGCTTCTTCACAGCGGTTTCGCCCCCTTATGACAGATCACACACCCGGCGGAGACCTCCAGCACATTATCGCATAGCTGCGCAAGGCGCCGATCCACGAAGGCCAGACCTCTGCGGTAACGCTCCGTCCATTCGTCGTAAATCGCCGCGTCTCCGTAAATATAATCCGAAACGAACACGGCGCTGCGCACGCTGCGCGCAAATATCTCCAGCTGCGCGGCCACGCGCTCGGGTGCGTCCGCGTCAAAGCCGCCGGGCGCAAACATTTCATTTGCCAGCAGCGCCGTCACACTGTCGAGCAGGAACGAACCGCCCTCATCCGCGCCTTTCAGGCAGGACGGAATATCCCGCCCGCATTCCAGCGTTTCAAAGCCCCAGCCGTCCCTGTCCTGAATGTGGCGCGCAATGCGCGCATCGTCCTCCGCGCCGGTAGAGATCATGGTCGCCACATAATACAGCGGCGCGCCCTCTGCCCTGGCCAGCCGCTGGGCATACCAGGATTTGCCGTTCTTGCAGCCGCCGGATATAAAGGTCAGCATCCTTCTACCTCTGCAGGCGCGCGTCCGCACGAATCTCGGCAAGATAGCCGTCGTCGATGCGTGCCTCGTCAAACGTCGCCATGTCCTTAAGCACCGTCAGCGCCGCGTCGATCACCTCAAAGGCGATCGGACAGCCACTGCCCTCGCCCAAGCGCATCTGCAGATCCAGCATGGGCTTAAGCCCCATTTCGCGTATTGCCAGCAGATAGCCGCGCTCGCAGGAAATGTGCGAGGCGAAGAGATAATCAGCGCAGGCAGGCGCTATGCGACACGCGCACAGCGCCGCTACGGCGGAAATATAGCCGTCCACCACCACGGGCAGCCGCCGCGCCGCCGCGCCCAGAAACGCGCCGCACATCGCCGCAATGTCGAAACCGCCCAGCTTTGAAAGCACATCCACCGGATCGCCGCGATCGGGCGCATAGCGTGTGATCGCGGCGTCGATGATCTCACGCTTCCGCGCAAAGCCCTTATCGCTTACGCCGCCGCCGCGACCCACCGTCTCGCAGGCGGGGAGCTCCAGCAAGCACGAGAGCACCGCGCTGGAGGTGGTGGTATTGCCAATGCCCATCTCTCCCACGCCCAGAATCTCCACGCCCTCATCTGCCGCATCCGCCGCGGCCTGAATGCCGGTCTGAATGGCTTCCAGCGCCTGCGCGCGGGTCATCGCGGGCTCCACTGCCAGATTGCGCGTGCCATGCGCGATCTTCTTGTTAATGACGCCCTCCTGCGAAAAATCGGCGTTGATGCCTACGTCGTAGACGCGCAGCTCGGTGCGGAAATGCCTTGCGAGCACTGCCACGCCGGTGAGCCCGCGCGTGAAATTAATGGTCTGTGCCAGCGTGACCGACTGCGGCGCGGAAGCCACGCCCTCGGCCACCACGCCGTTATCCGACGCAAATATCAGTATACGGCGCTTTTTGGCGTCGTTTTGCACGCGGCCGGTGATACCCGCAAAGCGCACGGAAATATCCTCCAGCGCACCCAGACTGCCCGGCGGCTTGGCAAGCGCCGCCTGCCGTTCTCGAGCGCGCCGCATCGCCTCCGCATCGAGCGGCGGAATGTGAATATCAAGCATCTAAAAAGCCCTCCTTCGCCAAATACGCCATGCAGGCGCGCGCATCGCAGCTTTCGATGCACCAGACGGCCTCCGGCGCATACCTCTCAAGCAGCTTGAGCGTATCGCGCATATCCAGCGTGCCTCTGTCCAGCGGCGCATGCGTATCGCGCGCGCCGTCGTTGTTGTGCAGGTGCACATGCCCGATATGCCGCCCAAACAGGCGTATCCAATCGGCCGTCGGAATTCTGGAGTAGGCGTTGGCGTGCCCCACGTCCAGACAGATTCGCACGCGCGGATCGTCCACGCCCTCGACCACCTGCAAAAGCGGCTCAGGCACAGGCTCCAGCACATTTTCAAGCATCATCTCAAAGCCTTCCGGCAGCTCCTGCGCGAAGCCGCGCCAGAACGAGATGGACTTGGGCACAAACCATTCTGGATAATATACCTGCGGTGCAAAGCCCGAATGCACGATCAGGCGATGGACGCCCAGCCGAACGCAGGTCTCGACCGCCTGACGATAGCGGTGCAGACTTACCGCGCCGATCATAGAATCAATGGCGCAGGGCGTAAGCTCATAGTAGGACGCGTGCAGCGAAAGCGGCGCAAACGGCGCAAGCTGACGCCGCTTTTCGGCGATCAGCGCTTCGTTTTCCATATTTTCCGCCTGACAAAAGGCGATAGTCTCCACACCTGTGCCCCACTTTGCGGCAAGCTCCGGCGCGGATGGATCCATTTCCGAAATCGTTATGCTTCGCATCAAAAGCCGTCCCCTGTTAATAATTGAATACTCCGAATCAAGACAATAGTCACAAAGCGATCCGGCGCAGCGGCGGGCGCGCCTTAAAGCAGCTATTGCGCATCCAACACCTTCTTCGCGAGGCTCGAGCTGCAATGACCAGCCCGACAGCTTTCCTGACTCCTGGCTTAAAAAAAACCGGTCGAACAGCGCCCCCTGCCCGACCGGCCTATCTGCGTTCGCACACCAGAGCGCCGCATGCCGGGGGATTTGGCCTGCAACACAATGACTGCGAACATAAAAAACAGGATATATCAGATTCTTCGCCGATACATCCCGCAACACATATTTCGCCGCTGCTTCACGCCGAAATCGGAACATATCCTTCTTTGAGACCGAAGAAAGCAATACGCGATCCGCAGGCAGGTTTTCTGACTAAGCCTCATCGCCTTGCGCGCCTTCTCGGCCTTTGACCAATGGCATCGTGCGCTCGGCTCCACATCACAGCAGCGGTCCTGTTGGGGAATTGCACCCCTATTCCCTTTCACCCCAAATCGGGTTCACCTGAGGATTTCCGATATTCTGTTTTTCAATACGTATTATAGCACAACTCCCCTGCTTTGTAAAGCGCATGCAGATATTTTACCGATGCTATTTTTCATCCTGCGCTTTCACGATCGCCACGATCTCGGAAAACTTTCCGGTAACATAATCGTAGCTCTCGCGCCTGTGCGGCAAAAGGCAGTTTGAGCAGTCCTTGATGCCGCTCTCCGTATAGCAGAAATGCCCGCCGCATTTCCTGCCCAGCGCGTACAGCGGGCAATAGCAGAACAGGCAGTTGAAGTTCTCCGGCCTGTCCGTGCTATGGCAGGGGAAATATTCGCATTCCCGATTTTGAAAAAAAGCGTAGTGCCGTTCATCCGCCATGTTCAAATCAACCTCCAGATCTGTCTGCGGCAGCGCTTGAAATTTATCGCGCGCCGCGCTATAATGGGGCGGAAATCAATCCGCAAGGGGGCTTTAGCCATGTATGACGAGTTGAGCGCCGTCGATATCCAAAAAATGCAGGAGGAAATCGACTACCGCATGCGAGAGGTCCGGCCAAAGATCATCGAGGATCTGAAAACCGCGCGCGGCTTTGGCGACCTGAGCGAGAATTACGAATACAAGGCCGCCAAGCAGGAGCTTCGCCGCTGCGACAGCCGCCTGCGCTACCTGCGC
Organism: uncultured Clostridia bacterium; assembly: GCA_934670175.1. Classification (GTDB taxonomy): domain Bacteria; phylum Bacillota; class Clostridia; order Christensenellales; family Aristaeellaceae; genus SFTH01. Next base: position 42,955 of record CAKUOX010000003.1, read on the forward strand.
CGCATGATCAACACCGCGCGGGTCATTCCCGAAAAGGCGCCGAAGGACGGCGTGGTCGAGCTGTTCGACAAAGTAGAAATCTACTATGAGGACGATCAGGAGACCGAAACCATCCAGCTGATGACCACGCTGCGCCAGGATGCGCTCAGCTCCATCATCAGTAAGGAATCGCCGCTCGGGCGCGCCGTGATGGGGCGCAGGGTCGGCGACCGCGTCGAGGTGCGCGTCAGCGACGACGTGCATTACTTCGTGCAGATCCGCGCCATCCATAAGGGTGCGGATGATGATTCCCTGCCCATCAGCAGCTTTTAACGCAGCCTTGAACGCGATCTCGGCCGACGCCGCGCCTTGTCCCCGAGCTCAGCCGAGATCCTCACCAAGATCGTCGATCGAAATATTCACGCCGTTGACCTCCACGCCCTCGTCAGCGCGAATGAGTATGTAGCGCGAGCCGTCGATCGTGCGGGTCTGGATCAAATCGCTGCGCTCGGGATTGACCTTCACGATCACGTCCGGCGTGCGCAGCTCGAATTTCTTCACGTCCACAATGTTCTGCGCCTTCAGATCGGTCGCGCCGAAGGTCTCGTCATAGCGCTCCTCAAAGCTCTCCAAATGCTTATCCGCCACGCCGCATTCCCGCAGCATGGCGCTCATTTCGCGCTTGGATACCGTGGGGATCTCCGGCGATTTTTCGCTTTTGCGTTCCTCTACCAGATTGCGAATCTGCTCGTGCACCGTCTGCACCACCTCCAGATTGCAATCCTCCGCCAGCGTGTCGCTCAACAGCGCTTCAAATGCCTCCTGCTGCTCGGCGGCGGGCATCGGCGGGCGGTTATCGAACACTGCGTTTGCGAATTCCTCGTGGCTCTCGGCGGCGTCGCGGTTGTAATAGAGCGCGCCGTAAATGTTTGCGCCGCCGTCCTCATAGGCGGGGAACATAAAGCCCAGCTCCGGAGCGGACACCACCCATTCCAGGTCACGGTCGTGAAACGCCTTGTCCTCGGTGCAATAGCAGAGCGCCGGCCGCGTCAGCTTTACCGGACAGACGCAGCACAGAATATAGGAAAACACATCCTGCGAGTATTCGTCCGCCTTATATTCGTCGCGCGCGCGGAAGGGTATGTCATAGCTGTCGTGCATCAGCAAGATCAGATAATTGCCTTCCATCTGCAGCGAATCGATCACGCTGCGGTAGAAGCGTTCCAGCGCCTGATCCACCTTCAGCGCCGTGCTGTTGAGCGCGGTGAGCAGGCGGTGCTGCTCGCTGTCGGCCACCTGATCCGGCCTGAACGCGATCTCGATCAGATTTTTGCCGGGAATGCCCGAAAGCGCGCGCCTGAACAGTGCCAGATATTTTTCGCCCTCCTCCTGCGGCAGCGTAAGCAGCGAATGCGAGAATTCAGAAATAATATCGCCCTTTTCATCCACATAGCAGCCGCGAATGCAGTCGATGCTGTTGCGGTCGGGGTTGAGTCGCCTGCGGATCTCGGCAATTTCCTGTTTATTCATAATTATTGATTCCTTTTCCCTGTGGTTTAATTTGACGTGCCTGACGGCATAATGATTATAGCACGCGCGCGCGTCCAGTTTGCGGCAGGAATATGATCTTTTCCGTACAGCGCAGTACGTTTTTCACCGACGCTTCGCCAAACGACTGCCATTCAATTAAAATGCCGTATTTGTTACCGCAAAAAACGCGAATTGCCCTTGAAAAAAACGCCGTTTTACCTTATAATGTTAAATGTGAGTTGGCATCCCCGGGTAAGGGATGCCGCATGATCGAATTCGAACCGAAAATGATATAAGGAGACATTCATATGAGCGCATTAACCGATCTGATCTTTGCCGGTTCCAACGCCGTTGCCGGACTTACCGAGGGCGCGGTCAACGATGCCATTGCCCGTCTGGGCGCGGACGCCCCCATCGCCTTCCCCGACACTGCCTATTTCTTCCCCACCATCTACGCCGCGACCGGCGTAAAGGTAACGAAGCTGGGCGACCTGCCCGCCTGTGTGGGCGTGCTCAAGAGCCTGATCTCCAACAAACCCGAGCTGGGCGACGCGCTGAACGCCGGTCTGGCGACCGCAGTTGGCGCGGAGATCATCGAAGGCCTGAAATTTGCAGGCGGCGCCAAGCCCTATGAAAATGAGGGCGGCATCGGCTTCGTGCCGGATCCGGTGATCCGTTCGCTGGGCGTGCCGCTGGTTACCGGCGATATTCCGGGCGTCGCCGTGGTGCTGGGCAAGGCCGATGACGCCGAGAGCGTCTGCGGCGTCATCAAGGATTATCAGTCCAAGGGTCTGCTGACCTTCCTGGTGGGCGACGTGATCGATCAGGCGGCCGAGGGCGGCGTGCGCATGGGTCTGGAATTCCGCGTGGTGCCACTGGGACACGATGTAACCGCCGTTATCCATGTTGTGACCGTTGCTATCCGTGCAGCGCTGATCTTCGGCAGCGTGCAGCCGGGCAATCTGGCGGATCTGCTGAAATACACGAAGGAGCGCGTGCCGGCGTTTGTGAATACCTTTGGCGCGCTGAACGAAGTGGTAGTTTCCGCGGGTGCAGGCGCGATCGCGTTGGGCTTCCCGGTCATCGTGGATCAGCCGATCGGTGATCTGCAGGTGCCGGGCGCGCTTGAGGCTGTAACCGACCATAGCCAGACGGTCAAGCATTCGCTCGAAATGCGCGGCATCAAAATCAAGGTCAAGGAGATCCCGATTCCGGTGGCGTTCGCCTCCGCGTTTGAGGGTGAGATCATCCGCAAGAAGGACGTTCAGGTCGAATTTTACAGCGGCAAGAACGTCACCTGCGAGCTGGTGACGATGCGCGCTATGGACGAAGTGACCGACCACGAAATCCGCATCGTCGGCCCCGAGATCGAAGAGGGCGAATACCCGCTGGCGGTCTGCATTGATGTCGCGGGCGCAAAGATGCAGAAGGATTTCGAATCCGTTATCGAGCGCCATATCCATACCTGGTTCAACTACATGGAAGGCGTGATGCACACCGGCCAGCGCAACCAGTTCCGCATCCGCATCAGCCACGAGGCCTTTGAGAAGGGACTGCGGCTGAAGCACTTCGGCGAGGTGCTCTACGCCATGATTATGGACGAATTCGACGCGGTCGTCGACAAGTGCCAGATCACGCTGGTGACCGATCCCGCCGAGGCTGAGCGCGTGCTCAGGGAAGAAGCGCTGCCGCGCTACAATGAGCGCGACGATCGCCTTTCCTCCATGACCGACGAATCCGTGGACACCTTCTATACCTGCACGCTGTGCCAGAGCTTCGCGCCCGCGCACTGCTGCGTGGTCACGCCGGAGCGCCTGGGTCTGTGCGGCGCGGTCTCCTGGCTGGACGCGAAGGCCACCAACCAGCTCAACCCCACCGGCCCCTGCCGCCCGATCGCCAAGACCGGCTGCACCGACGAGCGCACCGGCGCTTACGAAACGGTAAACGAAGCTGTGGCTTCCGCCACGCAGGGCGCGGTCGACAACGTGACGCTGTATTCCATTCTTGAAAACCCGATGACCAGCTGCGGCTGCTTCGAGTGTATCTGCGGCATTGAGCCGATGAGCAACGGCTTCATCATCTGCAACCGCGAATACGCCGGTATGACCCCCACGGGCATGACCTTCGGCGAGCTGGCCTCCATGACCGGCGGCGGCGTGCAGACGCCCGGCTTCATGGGACACGGCCGCCACTTCATCGCCAGCAAGAAATTTGCCAAGGCCGAGGGCGGCATTGAGCGCATCGTCTGGATGCCCAAGGAGCTGAAGGACGACGTGGCGGCGCGCCTGAACAAAACGGCGTTTGAGCTCTACGGCGTGGAGAATTTCGCGGATATGATCGCCGATGAAACTGTGACCACCGACGCTGAAGAGCTGCTGAACTTCCTGACCGAAAAGGGTCATCCCGTGCTCGGCATGGAACCGCTGCTGTAAGAAATAATGTTCATCGTTGAATTCTGCTTTCGCGACGATGATCCCATCGTCGCCTCCGCGGAGGCAGGTGAAAACCTATTAGCTGTTGCGAAACGAGCAGGGATCCCGATCTGGGCGCCCTGCTCGGGTTCTGCTTCCTGTGGAAAATGTCGCGTGCGCCTTTTGCGCGGCATGCTCGAATCACCGCATTCATTTTACATTCCTGATGTAGAATATGATGAGGGATGGCGGCTGGCCTGTACATCCAGAATCACCGGCGACGTCAGCGTACTCGTCGATTAAGGAGCACGATCATTTATGTTTAAGGTTTGCTTTCACTGCGACGGCGGCGATAACAAAACCATATACGCTGCCGAAAATGAAAATCTGCTGGAGGTGGCGCGCAAGGCGAACGTCGCCATCGACGCACCCTGCTCCGGCAACGGCAGCTGCGGCAAATGCCGCGTAAGGCTGGTTTCCGGAAATCTGGAATCTCCGAAGACCCGCCATATCACCGATGAGGACTATGCGGCGGGCTGGAGGCTGGCTTGCAACAGCCGCGTGACCAGCGATGTGGAGATCGAGGTGCCCGACATTGCCTCTGCCTACAAATCCCGCATGAAGACGGCCGATCTGGAATCCGATGCCGAGATCGCCATCTTCACCCGCGCCGAGGAAAGCGTCCGCGCTGCGGGCATCAGCTTCACCAACGATTTTATTTCCGAGGTCGTCACCATGGATGTGCCGGACTTGAGCGACACCATGCCGGATAACGAGCGCCTGACGCGCGCGCTTCTGGCAGCGCTGAACGATGTTACGGAAATCATCATCCCCTACGGCGTAATGATCCATCTGCCCAGCACGCTGCGCGAGAACAACTTCTCCGTGCGCTGCTGCGGCCTGCTTCGCGGCGATGTTTTCCGCCTGATGAGCGTCTCCGCTGCCGATGATACCACGCCCATGCTCGGCGCGGCCATCGACATCGGCACCACCACCGTGACCGGCGTGCTGGCCGATCTGCAAACCGGCGAGCTGAAGGCCAAGGCTTCTGCGGGCAACGGTCAGATCCGCTATGGCGCGGACGTGATCAACCGCATCATCGAGGCGTCGCGCCCCGGCGGCAAAAAGCTGCTGCAGGACGCCATTATCAAGGAAACGCTCGACCCCATGCTGGGACTGATGTGCCGCCAGGCGAACGTAAAGGCAAACCGCATCTTCTCCATCGCCGTGGCGGGAAATACCACCATGAACCACCTCTTTGTGGGCACGGACGCCGATCCGGTACGCACCGAGCCCTATGTGCCCGCATTCTTCCGCTGGGAAGGGCTGTATGCGCGCGATCTGCGCCTGCCTGCCAACTCTGAAGCCGAGATCATACTCGCGCCGAACATCGGCTCCTATGTGGGCGGCGATATTACCGCCGGCACGCTGATGAGCATGATCTGGAACACGGATGAAATGTCGCTGTTCGTCGATCTGGGCACGAATGGCGAAATCGTGTTCGGCAATCGCGATTTCCTGATGTCCTGTGCGTGCAGTGCCGGCCCCGCGTTCGAGGGCGGCGACATTTCCTGCGGCATGCGCGCTACTGACGGCGCAATCGAGGCCTGCACCATCGATCCTGACACTATGGAGCCGACCTTCAGCATTATCGGCGCCGATGGGCAAAAGCCCGTGGGACTTTGCGGCAGCGGCATCATCGACGTAGTAGCCGAGCTGTTCGGCTGCGGCATTATTTCCGCACGCGGTCAGTTCGTGCGCGAGGGTCGCCGCGTAACGAAGGACGCCAACGGCTTTGACTGCTATGTGCTGGCCTTCCCCGATGAATCCGAGACCGGCCGCGCCGTCACGATCAACACCGTAGATATTGACAACTTCATCCGCGCAAAGGGCGCAATCTTCTCCGCCATCTGCACGCTGCTCAAATCCGTGGATATGGACGTGACCTGTCTGGAGCACATCTACGTCGCGGGCGGCATCGGCAGCGGCATCAATATGCGCAACAGCGTGCGCATCGGCATGTTCCCTGATGTGGATATGAGCCAGTTCAGCTATATTGGCAATTCCTCGCTGTCCGGCGCGTATGCGATGGTGATGTCCGACCAGGCGCGCGAAAAGGTGGACGAGCTGTCCCGCAGCATGACCTACCTCGAATTGAGCACCACGCCGGGCTATATGGATGAATTCATGGCTGCCTGCTTCCTGCCCCACACCAATGCAGAGCTTTTTCCGTCCTGCGCAGGACATTGACAGGAGGACGCATGGCAAACAATATTGAAAACAACAAGGAAATGGTGCCGCTTGAGCACTATGTGAACCTGTTCCGCGCGCTCGACCCCGCTGAAGCGGCCGAGCGCACCGGCTGCGCCTTTGACGCCGAGCAGGGCTACTTCCATGTGCGCCTGCTCTACGCCGACTACCGCATTCAGCATCCGAATTTCGCCATTGCCTGCGACGATGCGAACGCGCTTGCACTCACCAGCATTCCCGCGCAGATCTTCATGCTGCGCTATCTGCTGGAGGGACGCGCTTCCACGGGTAGCGGCGCATTTTTGCCGTACCGCGAAATGCCCTGGGGCGACGTATACTTAAAGCCCTTTACTGGCCGCTGCCTTACCCGCGCGGCCTACACCTTCGGCACGCGGCTGGACGCCTTCAAGGCTGCTATCGAGAAAATGCCCGTCGTGCCGCTGAAATACGGTGACGCCTCCTGCCAGATCGAGCTGATGCCCGGCTATGAGCTGCGCCTGATCGTCTGGGAGGGCGACGATGAGTTTCCGCCGAATGCGCAGATCGTATTCTCGGACAATTTCCCCATCGCCTTTTCCGCTGAGGATCGCACCGTGGCGGGCGACCTGATCATCGCCGAGCTAAAGCGCAATATGTGAGTCCAGCACTTCAAGAACAAGCCCCGAACGAAAGCGCCACGCCCTTGCGCGCGCCCGTTCGGGGCTTGTTCTCTTAAACTACGTTTAATCCGCCTCTCTGCGGCTCGATTTCGTTAAGTGGTCGGCATACCGGCGGCCATAGTGCTCGACCAGTATGGCATACGCCGCCTTCATGCAGGTTCTGCGCCTGCGGCAATCGTGACTGTCCGTGGCGACATAATCAATGATCCTGTCGCGCAGCCAGCTGTGCACGCGCCTGTTCACGATCAGCCCAGCGCCATCGACCAGCGTCTGGCCGTTCATCTGATATAAAACATCGCTATCGTCCCGCAGCCTGTACGGCGCCGAACCGGAAAACGCCCGATAACGCTCGATATGCGCCAGCACGGGCGTATAGCCGTTGCGCTCCAGCATATCGACTGCCGACGCAATTTCGCGAAAGCTGATCTCCGGTGCAAATTCCACCAGCACGCGATCCGTATCGCCCAACGTCGGCAGGGTATGTTCCTGCGCATAGCGCTTCAGAAAAGGGGTATACAGTATCTCCGCGCCGGCATACAGCTGCATCGCATAGCCGCGCTGCCGGCAATACTCGCGTGCCAAACTCAGATGTCGTTCGAAGCGCTCCGCGTCGAAGGCCCGCACGCCGGGCGTCATGTGCGGCGTAGCAATCAGCTCGGTCACGCCGTCCGCCCATGCGGCGTCCAGCATGGCCTGCATCTCCTTCTGGCTGCGCGCGCCGTCATCCATGCCGTAAACGAAGTGCGCATGAATATCACAGAAGCTCATTTGCGCTTTACCGGCCTGTCCGCCGAGCTCCTGGCGCGCGGCGATGACTTATCCTCTTCATCATATGCCTTCGAATAGTAGGCATTATAGGATTTTTTATAGTAATACTTTTTGTTCATGTAATCATCGAACTGAACCCCATTCAGCACCGCGCCGAGAACAGGACAGCCCGTCTGTTCCAGCTGCGCCTTCACGTCGAGCAGCTCCTGGCGGTGCACGCTGTCGTAACCGACCACGATCAGCGCGCCGTCACAGGATTTGGCAATCTCAGCGGCGTCGATCAGCAAGCCGAGCGGCGGCGCATCCACGATCACATAATCCATTTTTCGGGCGAGGCTGTTGAGCAGCTCCTTAAAATGCGGCGATACCAGCAGCTGCAGGGAATTTGACACCGTGCGCCCGACCGGCACCATATATGCGCCGTTAGTATTCGTAGCATAGACAATCTCATTTTCCGTCGCCATGCCCGCAAGATAGTGCGCCAGACCGCGCTTTTCCGTTTCAAAGCGAATGCCATATCTGGAAGCGATCATACCGCGCCGCAAATCTGCCTCGACCAGCACGACGCGCTTGCCCAGCCGCGCCATCGAACGCATCACGTTCATTGCCATGAAGGACTTGCCCTCCGCGGCGTGGCAGCTGGTGAACATGATCCGTTTCACATTCTCACCGGAGAAGGACAGGTTCGTACACAGCGTATTCACTGCCTCACTGGCAGCATATTCCAGGGGCGGAAAGCGCCTGATACTCAGTTTGTTCATTTGTGCGCCCCCTTCTTGCTCCGCTTTTCCCTGTAATTCAAATTCTCAGCCTCTGCTGGAACGACCGCCAGCGTCGCCATACCGGCATATTTGCGGATATCCTCCGCCGTTTTATAGGTATCATCAATCAGCATGTGCACCGTGACCGCACCTGCCGCCAACAGGAAGCCAACCATGAAGCCGAGCACCACGCTTCTGAGCTTTCTCGGCGCCACGGGCTTGGTCGGTACCAGCGCCTCAGACATCAGGCTGGGCCTTTCCGTCGCCATATTATCGGCGATGTACTGGCTGGCGACCTCGACATATTCGTTGGCGATGGCCGCTGCCTCCTCAGCTGAGGAGGACCTCACGGTAATATCGAGCATGCGCGTTCCGGAATCGTTGGAAATGGTGCGCATCTTCTCCAGCTGCTCCCGATTATAGGGCAGGTTCAAATTGGCGATAACTGCTTCGTTGACCTCCCACATGTCAAATACCTTGATGTAGTCACTCATCAACGCCGCGCCAACCTGCAGATCCGACATATTCAGCGCTTCGTCCTTGCGGCTGAGCACATAGATCGTAGACGTCGCCTCATAGGTAGGCGTAACGAACAGCACCGTATACAAGCCGATCATAACCGCCAGCGCGATGGCCACGCCCACAATCAGCTTCCAGCTTCCAATTAGGCGATACAATAATTCAATTAAATCAACCGTTTGTGCTTCCCTTTGCTGCGCAGGCATTTCCGAAGCCATAGCTCCGCCTTGCTGCTTGCGTTGTTCTTCCATTTTCTGTCTCGCTCCTGTTTTGATGCGTGCCTGGGCGCAGCAGAGATCACCTACTGCGCACAGACCTGCGTTTTTATACAACAGGACTATTGTATAACAAAATATTTCCAATGTCAACGTATTTACGTCATACAGATATTCATTTTATGTTGAATTTCATGACATGTTCTCAACTTATTGATTCAAACTTCAATACGCGCCGCTCTTCTTCAGCCCCTCGCTTCCCGACGCTGCTGTTTCTGAACATACATGCGATTATCCGCCATGTAGAACAGCATGTTCACGCTCCGCGCTTCCGAATAGCGCGCCGTACCGACATCCACCTCGAGCCGCAGCCCCGCCTCGATCCTTGAAAAATCGGTCTGCGCCACGGCGCTGCATATGCGTCCAGCCAGCGCCGCGCCATCGCCGCCGCGATGCAGAATGACAAATTCGTCGCCCGCAAAGCGCGCGAACACGTCGTCATCCGTCAGCAGCGACTTGATCGCGTTGGCCACCGCCGTCAGCACCGCATCGCCGGCGCTATGACCATAGCTGTCGTTGATCTGCTTGAAGCGCGCCAGATCCATAAACAGCATTTCAAAATCGGCGCCGGTCTTCGTATAGGCGTCGCTCCAGGATTCGAGCGCATCGAACAGGCCGCGCCGGTTCATAAGTCCGGTCAGGTCGTCGCTGTATGCCAGGTAGGCCAGCTGCGATTGGGTGCGGTGTATCTCCGTAATATCGTTCAGGCAGAGCACAAACAGATCCATATTCTTGCGCAGCCGCAGCCGGCTGACTGCCGTGACCAGATACGCGCCGTTTTCCAGCCGAACCGGATAGCCGGAGGTATTCATTCTGTCCGAAGCGGCAAAGGCACGAAAGCGCCGCGCCGCTTCAGCGTCAAAGCACGCCTTGCAGTCAGCCGGATCCTCCACGTCCAGAATTCGCCGCGCCTCCTGATTCAGATACAGCGCGTTGAAGTCCTCGTCCATTACCAGTATGGCGCTGTGGCAGCTGTCAAACACACCCCAGCTCTCCGCAGGCTGGGCAAAGCTGGCAAAATCCAGCCCGCGCAGCTGCGTCCAATACCCCAGCGCGAACACCAGCGCCGCCACACAGCCCAGCGGCGGCAGCAGATCGGTAAAGCGCGGCAATATGTAGATCGTCGTCGTTCCGATAGCCAGCGAAATCACATTCAGCACCGTGAAGCCGCGCGCGAGCCGGTTGGCCGCGGGCATGCGCACGCTGCGCCGCCATTTGAACATCCAGTACATGGCCGCGCCAAAGCTGATGGCAAAACAGAGCACGTACAGCACCGACCAAATCGTCGTCCGGTGCACATACGTCCAGCCGAGACCGGCGCCGCTTTGCACCAGATCCACCGCATATGCCGTCGGCGCGATGGACATAAACCGCAGCGTAAGCAGCGCGGCAAGCAGCCAGTAGCCCGCCTTGAACCACGCGGGAATGCGCTTTTCCACGCCCGTCAGGCGCGCATAATAGGCGGTCGCGGGCGCGATAAAGCCGCACCAGCCGAATGCACTGAGCCGGTGCCACAAAAAGGCGCTGTCCTTATCCGGCGCCATGAAGAAAAAGCTGTCGCAGAAGCACCACCACGCCAGGCAAAGCATCACGGCCGTTACCATGCTGATTTGCCGGTTGCTGCGCTCACGCATGCTGTGCTGATATGTAAGTGCGACAATGACGCCGGCTGTCAACAGCGCCAGAGCTGACAATGGGTTCATATATCATTTCCTTTGCATCAAATAATTCGGTGCAGGCCGTATACGCGGCGAACCGGCTGAACGCACCGTTGCTTTTATGTAAACTTTTATAGGCGTTTGCTTTTCTGGATAATCATTATACCACAGTGCGAACCACCTGTCAAACCTCCGCAGCTGCGAATATGCATTGAGCCGTCCAGAATTCTGGACGGCTCAGCCTGTTGAAGTGATGGAATCGCAAAATTGGAGCTTTGCAGGCCGGCGGGCTTCAGCAGCAGCCGCGCCACGCGAATATGCGCCAGGTGCTTGCTGCGCAGCAGAACACGCCGGTGATTCCTTTACCTCAAATCACTTGCACTTGTAGCTCGCGCACATGCTCTCGTCGCTGGCCTTGCCGCTGTGGCAATTGGCACAGGGCTCCACCTGGATGCTGGAAAGCGTGCAGCAATTCTCGTCGCTGCAATGATAGCCGCAGCTCTCTACGCGGCAGCGAATGTTCTTGTTGGCCTGCTTGTCGTTCATGAATAACACTCCCGTCCTAAATTCTGTATTGCCTGGCCGGAGCCGGACAATAGCATTTTGTCCGGAAGACACGCAAAGTATGCCTGCGCGTGCGTCAATTTGCATTTGCCGAAGCGATGCGGCGCGCCACCTCGCGAATGGCGCACCTCAGCTGCGCATCCCGCGCCGGATCGGGCGCGGCCGCGTTGATCTCATCGCCGTCTTCACTTTCCACCACGATGTCCGGCGTCACACCCACGCCGTGGATGCTGCGCCCGTTCGGCGTATAATAGCTCGCAGATGTGTACTGCATGCCCGCGCCGTCCTCGCTGAAGCTCACCAGCGTCTGCACGATGCCCTTGCCGAAGGTCTTTGTGCCGACCACGGCGGCACGGCCGTAATCCTGCACGGCGGCAGCCAGTATCTCCGATGCGCTGGCGGACATGTCGTTCACCAGCACCACCATGGGCAAATCACAATGCTGCGCATCCGAATAGCAATCGGTACGCGCGCCGTCCCGCGTCTGCGTATAAACGACCACGCCTTCTGGGAGCAATTCATCAGCGATCGCCACCACATCGTCCAGCAGACCGCCGGGATTATTGCGCAGATCGACGATCAGGCCATTCGCGCCTGCGTTCTGCAATGCCTGCAGCGCCGCCCTGAAGGCGCTTACATCGTCGCCGGAGAACTGATAGATGGCAATATAGCCGATGCCGCCCTCGAGCATCGCCCAATCGACGTTCGAAACATTCACAGCCGCGCATACCACTGAAACCTCAAACTGCGCATCGCCGCGCAGTATGCCGAGCTCAACCGCTTCGCCGACCTGCCTGCGAATGCGGTTCACGCCCTGCGTAAACGCCTGCTCATCCGCACCGCTGACCGCCTCGCCGTCCACCGACACGATGCAGTCGCCCACCTGCAGCCCCGCCGCCTGCGCCGACCCACCCTCGTACACGCGCACGATCTCGATCATGCCGTCGTCATTCTGCTGCACCAGCACGCCGATGCCCTGGTAATTGCCGCTGGTCGTTTCGTCGTGCTTCTGCATTTCATCGGGCGTATAATAGAAGGTGTATGGATCCTGCAGCGACGCCATCATGCCCTGGATCGCGCCTTCGACGAGGACGTCATCGTCCACCTCCTGGTAGTATTCCGCATCGAGCGTTCGCCGTATTTCCTCCAGCCGCGCATAACGCGCAATGATCTCGTAATCCTCGCCGCGCACCAGCCGAACGCCAAGAAAACCGTCCGCCGACGAAAGCAGCGTCAGCGCCGCGCCCACAATGCACGCCGCCAGCACGACCCATAGCAGGGCAATCTCAAATCCGTTTCTGCGCTTCATAGGCCTTGCCTCCAAAGGAAGAATATGGAAAACGCGGCGGCAATACGCGCCGCCGCATCCCTCAGTCGTATTTGAAATTATGCTTCCGCGCCGCCGCAGATTACATGCGGTTTTTGCGCGGCGTGGTGTTTTTGCCCAGCAGCATCATCATCTTGAAGGTAACCGCATCGTCGAAATTGCGCAGATCAAGGCCGATGGCCCGCTGCACCTTTTCCAGACGATAGACCAGCGTGTTGCGGTGGATGTAGAGCTTGCGCGCCGTTTCCGAAAGGTTCAGGCTGTTGTCAAAGAAGCTCTCGATGGTGTGCACCATTTCATCGTTGAACAGGCGCGCGGTCTTGCGGTTAAAGATCATGGCATTGTAGCTGCCGCACATGTCCTGCGGCACGTCGTTCAGGAAGCGCTCGAGCAGCAGGTTGCGGTATACGAACACCGTGCGGCTGCTGTGGTATACGCGGCCGACGTTGATGGCGCTGCGCGCCTCCTCGTAGGCATCCGGAATGCCCAGCAGATCGTCGCGCGGGTTGGAAATGCCCACATACACGGAGGTGCCGGATTCGGTCAGGAAGCTCACCTCGATCGCCTTGGCGTATTCCTCGAGCTCCGCGAAATTCACGTCCTCATCCACGCTCTTGAGCATCGCCAGCGAATGGCGGCCGACCTCGGCCAGCAGGTCGCTCTCGTCCTGAAGGCTTCCGCTGAGCAGCTGCATCGCCGCCTCAGCCTCGATATCTACAAAATAGAAATACAGTACGCAGCGCTTCTTATCCAGCGGGATATTGTGCTCCGCCGCCAGCGTTTCAAATTCGGAGGTTTCGATCTCGCCGCGCAGCATCAGCCGCAGCGACTGTTCGCGGCTGGTGTGGCTCAGATCCTCGCGAAGCACCATGTTGATCAGCTCTGCGCAGAGCACCGCGCACTTTTTAATCTCCTCGGTGTCGCCATGCAGGCAGATGAAAATGGGCTGATCCTCAGAGGTACCGATCAGCGTCACGCCGCCATAGATCAGCGGCATGGTGGGATTTTTGCGAACGGCTTCCGGCAGATTAAAGGTACGCTGATCGCCCTCGGGCAGGATGACATTGCCGTTGGAATCCAGCAGCAGCGCCGAAAGATCGATCATGTCCAGAATGCGGGCAATTTTGGAAGTGATTCTATGATCCAGATACATATCAATTCACATGCCTTTCTGTGATAAATTGTATAGCACGGATAGATTATATTCCGATTTGTGCAAACGGTCAAGCAAAGGCAGGTTTACAGTTTTAAACCTTTGTAATTATGCAGTTATTGTTTGCAGCAAGACAACAAAAAACCGCTTCGAAATCGAAGCGGTTTGAATGAAGCGCCGTTTTATACTGGAATCAGTATTACTTCACAGCGTTCTTGGCGGTCTCTGCCAGCGCCGCGAAAGCAGCGGGATCAGAGATGGCCAGCTCGGCGAGCATCTTGCGGTTGATGTCCACGCCAGCGACCTTCAGGCCGTTGATCATCTTGGAGTAGGACAGACCATTGATGCGGGCGGCGGCGTTGATGCGGGCGATCCACAGGCTGCGGAAATCGCGCTTTTTCATCTTGCGGCCGATATAGGCGTAGCGCAGGGAGCGGCGAACCTGTTCGCTGGCTGCACGATACTGCTTGCTCTTCGCGCCAAAGTAACCCTTGGCGAGCTTCATGATCTTACGCTTTTTCTTCTGTGCGTTTACTGCACGCTTAACTCTTGCCATTCTTGATTCGCCTCCTTACTTGTACGGGATGAGCTTCTTCATCGTCTTGCCTTCGGTGGTGGTCAGATATTCGGCCTTGCGAAGGTTACGGGTACGCTTGGTGGGCTTTTTGGTCAGAATATGACGCTTGAAGGCCTGGGCATGCTTCACCTTGCCGGATTTGGTCAGATCAAAGCGCTTTGCTGCGCCCTTGTGCGTTTTCTGTTTGGGCATTGGGGTATCCTCCTCTCATCAATGGCTATGCGCTAATTCGCATCCCTTGGGCTAATGAACATCGACATATTGCGGCCCTCGATGGTGGGCTGCTTATCGATCGTTCCGTACTCCTTGATTCGTTCCGCAAAATCGTGCATCACTTCGCGTCCGATCTCCGAATGGGTGATCTGGCGGCCGCGGAAGCGAATCGTTACCTTAACCTTGTTTCCGTCCTGAAGGAACTTGATGGCATTCTTCACGCGAACATCCACATCATGATCTTCAATGGTAGCGGAAAGGCGCACCTCTTTAACTTCAATGACCTTCTGATTCTTGCGGATTTCGCGCTCGCGCTTGGATTGTTCGAAGCGATACTTGCCATAATCCATCAGCTTGCACACGGGCGGCTTCGCCTGGGGCGCGATTTTAACGAGATCCAGCTGGTGTTCATCTGCCAGATTCAGTGCCTGTCGGATGGGCATAACGCCGAGCTGTTCGCCGTTCTGATCCACAACGCGCACTTCACGGTCGCGGATCTCCTCGTTAATCATGAGATCGTTAATACGGATGCACCTCCTGTTGAAAGTTCTGGTAATTGAAAAAGAGCAGCGCAAAGCGCCACTCTTCAATATCCTTTGGGATAACCTGAAACCATTGCAATATGCTCGCAAGGTGAGAAGTGGTCGCTTCTGCTTACTAAGTTATTATAGCACGCCGCGTCCCCCATGGCAAGCACTTTTCTTGTAAATTTTTCATCCGTTTTCAGCTCAGCCGCCGCAGCCGGCCGATCAGGCCGAACACGCAGAACATCGCCAGATCCACCAGCACGATGCCCGCGCCTGCCGGAATCGAATACAGGCAGGAGAGCATGATGCCCGCCACAAAGCAGCACACCGATACCGCCGCCGACGAGATCAGTACCGCCCGAAAGCGCGAAAAAACGCGCATGGACGTGAGCGCCGGGAAGATAATCAGGCTGGAGATCAGCATCGTGCCCATCATGCGCATGCCCACTACGATGGTCACCGCCGTGAGCACGGCAATGAGCATGTTGAACAGTCCCGTTTTCGTGCCCGTGGCGCGCGCGAAGGTCTCGTCGAAGGTCACGGCGAAAATACGATTATAAAAAAGCGCGAACAACGCCAGAACAATGACCGACAGCGCGATCGAAACGGCCACATCCGCGCCGCTCATCGCCAGTATGCTGCCAAACATGTAGTTCATGACGTCCACATTCATGCCGCTGGTGAGCGATGTGGCCAGCACACCCACCGCCAGCGCGCCAGTAGAAAGCAGCGCGATCGCCGCGTCGCCGTGAATGCGGCTGCTGCCGCTCAGGCGCAGGATCAAAAAAGCGAGCGCAATGACCACCACCAGCGTAAACGGCAGCGGAGACGCCGCTATGGAAGCGCAGACCGACGCGATCCAGCCGCGCAGCCCCGCAGGCAGGACGGACGGCAGCGCGTCCGCCGTCACAAAGCCCAGCGCCGCCGCGATGGACAATGCGCCAAAGCCCACATGCGATAGCCCGTCGCCGATCATGGAATAGCGCTTTAAGACCAGCGTCACGCCCAGCAGCGCCGCGCAGAGCGACACCAGCGTGCCCACAAGAAGCGCGCGGCGGATGAATTTGTATTTGAGATACGCACCCATCTCCGCAAACGCGGCGCACACCGCATCGAATTTCAGGATCAGCAGCAGCAGGATCGCCGCCGCCAGAATGACCAGCGCGATGGCCGCGCGCTTTCGCTGGCGCGCGTTTCCACCGGGATGGGCAAGCAGCCTCGTCAGAAATTCGCTCATACGCTTCCCTCCTGCGCCGCGCGGCGGCGATAATCCTCGATCGAACCGAAAAAGCCGACGCCTCGATCCACCTCCAGCACATGCGTGGCGTCCGCCATAGCCGACCGCAGATCGTGCGACACCATGCCGATGCTCACGCCGTGCTCGCGATTCAAGCGGCGCACCAGCTGATAAAGCTCCTGCGTCGTCGCCGGATCCAGCCCGGTCACCGGCTCGTCCAGCAGCAGCAGCGAATCCGTAGCGCACAGCGCGCGCGCCAGCCGCACGCGCTGCTGCTGACCGCCCGAAAGCGTCCGATAGGGCGCGCGCCGCAGATCCTCAATATCCAGCAGGCGCAGCTTTTCCCGCGCCTTTTCCCGCAGCGCCCTGCCATAGAAGAAGTGCCCGCCCAGCTGATTGGCGCAGCCCGACAGCACGACCTCTTCGACCGACGCCGGAAAATCCCGCTGCGCCATGGTCTGCTGCGGCAGATAGCCGATCTGCGTGCGCCTGAGCCCGTCGCCATAGAGTATCTGCCCGCCGCGCACGCGCACCAGCCCCAGCATGGCGCGCACCAGCGTGCTCTTGCCGGAGCCGTTTTCGCCAACGATCACCAGATAATCGCCGCGCCCGATCTGAAACGATACGTTTTCGACCGCAGTAACGCCGTCAAAGGTGATGGTGACATTCTGTACCGTGATCAGCGCCATCTGCCTCTTCCCCCTTCGTCTGCTTTGCACAGCTGCCGCATATGCCCACCAGCACGCTCTCGCGCGGATCCAGCTCGAAGCCGTGATCCTCGGAAATATGCCGGAACATCTGCTTGAGCAGCGCGCAGTCCACATGATAAAGCCTGCCGCAGCGCTTGCACATCATATGAAAGTGCTCCGAACAGGCCTCGTGCGCCGCCACATGCTGATACAACGTTATGCCGCGCAGGTTCTGATACTTGCGCACCTCGCCCTGCTCGGCCAGCGATTCCAGATAGCGGTACGCCGTGGTTCGGCCAATGGTCTCGCCCTGGCCGTGCATGCCTGCCACCAGATCGTCCACCGAATAGGATTCCAGATCGTGCCGCCGCAGAAACGCCAGCATCTCACGCTTCTGGCGGGTGTTGTATTCACCGCGCATCAGCTTAGTCCCTCCCTCAGTGCGTCCACATTCCTGCGCATCAGGCTGACATAGGTCTCCCCCGCCGCAAAATCCGCTTCGGAGACGGTCTGAACCGAATAAAACGTGCGTATCGCCGCGCCGGTCTCCTCGGCAATCACCCTTGCGGTGCGCTGGTTGCTCAGCTCAATGGTGTAGATCACCGGCACGCCATCGCGCGCGATGCGATCGATCAAAAAGACCATCGTGCTGGCGCTCGGCTCGCTCTCCGCCGCGCAGGACGGAAACGCCGCGTAATAATCCAGCCCATACTCGCGCACAAAATACAGGAACGGGAAGCGATCCGCAAAGATCATTTCGCGCCGCGCGCCGCCGGATACGACCTCGCGGAACGCCGCGTCGATCTCGCTGATCTCGCCTTCATACGCCTGCGCGTTTTGCGTAAAGCGCGCCGCGTCCTCCGGCGCGACCCTGCACAGCGCCGCGCAGACGGCGTTCACCATCTGCATGGCGTTTACCGGCGACGTCCAGATATGCTCGTCGTACTCCGTTTCGTCCGCCGCGTGCGCGTGTCCCTCGTGCAGCGTCATGCCCTCGCGCGTCTCCTCGCTGAGCGCATGCACACAGTCGATCAGCCTGAGCGCTGCGGGCGCGCCGTCACCAAACGATTCCAGTATATCGTCGACCCACACGTCGCTCTCGCCGCCGATATAAATGAACAGATCGCATTCGGCAATGGTGAGAATATCCGTGGGCGACGGCTCGTAGGAATGTACCTCCGCGCCGGGCCGGATCAACAGCGTCAGCTCCGCGCGGTCTCCTGATACCGCGCGTGCGAAATCGTAGCATGGAAAATCTGTGCATACGATGCGCAGCGCGCCGTTCGCCGGCGCCGCCTGAACGAACGTACAGCCTGCAAGCAGCAGCGCCGCCGCGAGCAGCAGCGGCAGCAGCCTGGTTCCATTTCGCATCTATAATCGCTCCATTTTTGATTTTGAAATTCAATTTCAAATTCGATTATAGTCGAAGTGTGCCGTGCCGTCAAGTAAATTATACAAAAATCGCCGATGTCTCAAAAAAATGATTATCAAATGCACTTATACTTTCTGCCGAGCGCACGCGCCCCCTTCACCGCTTCGGCTGATCCTCCCCTCTAAAAAAAGTTTGCGTATAGGGCTTGACAAATCCCATACTACTGAATATAATACAGTAGTGAAGCAAGCAGAAGGAGGAATTAAATGAATGCACAGTATAAGAAAGGCGTTCTGGAGCTCTGTGTGCTGTCCCTGCTGAAAAAGCACAATTGCTACGGCTACGAGATCTCGGAATACCTTTCCGGCCATATCGACATTGCAGACGGAACCGTCTACCCCATTTTGCGCAAACTGAAGGCGGATGGACTGCTCACCACCTACCTGCAGGAGGAGAGCGGCGGCCCGCCGCGCAAGTACTACAAGCTCACGCAGCTCGGTCTTGAGTCCTATCTGGCGGATCGGGCGGAATATCTGAAATTTGCTGGAGCAGTAAAGAAGCTTCTGGAGGATGATGAAAATGACTAAGCATGAATTTCTGAATCGCTTTTCCAATGAACTGAATCGCCGCGGCGTCGCCGACGCCGAAGACATCGTTGAAGAATACGCGCAGCACTTCGCCTTCAAGCAGGCGGACGGCTATTCCGAGGAAGAGATCGCCGCCAAGCTGGGCGATCCGGCGCAGCTGGCCGCACAGTTTGAACAGTCTGCCGCCGAGCAAAGCGCCCGTGGCAAAAAAGCCGCCGTCGTGACCGGCCTGTGCTTTCTGGACATCGTATCGGGGCTCGCGTTTATCGCGCTGGCGGCCTTCGGCGTGGTGCTCTCCGTCGCGGCGCTGGCCTTTGCCGCCGCGGGCGTCTGCCTGATCGGCGAGCTGAACCCCTACGCGCTGATCCCCGCCATGCCGTATGCCTCCGCGCTGGTCTTCGCGCTGGCGCTGCTGGCCCTGTGCGCGCTGACCGCCTGCGGCTGTATCTGGTACATTGCATTTCTGCGTCAGAGCGTGCGCGCCTTCTGCCGCTTCCAGAGCAACGCATTGGCCAACGCCAACGGACGCGCCGCGCTGCCCGCACTGCCCATGCAGCCGCAGCTGGATCGCCGCTGTGCGCGCCGCCTGCGCAGGATCGCGCGCGTATCGCTGATGCTGTTCGCGGTACTGTCGATCGCGGGCTTCGCGCTGTCCGCCATCCTTTCGGGTGCATTTGAATTCTGGCATGCCTGGCGCTGGTTTGCAAGCGAGGCGATCTGAGCATGAAAACGATCGTCATTACAGGCGCGACCTCCGGCATCGGCTTTGAAACGGCAAAGCTGCTGGCCGCGAAGGGTTTCCGCATTATCGGCATCGGGCGCAGCGAGCAGCGCTGCACCCGAGCAAAGACGGCGATACTGGCCGCCGTGCCCGAGGCCGAGGTCAGCTATTTCACCGCCGACCTGATGCAGCAGCGCGAGGTAAACCACATAGCAGCGGTGCTGACGGACTATATTGTATCGGACTGCGGCGGGCAGCTGTTCGCGCTCATCAACAACGCAGGCTGCGCGCGCGGCCGCTACATGACGACCGAAGACGGCTACGAGCAGCAATTCGCGCTGAATTATCTATCCGCATTTCTGCTGACCTATCGCCTGCTGCCGCTGATCCGAGCTGCCAACGGGCGCGTGCTCATGACGGGCAGTCAGTCACACAAGGGCAGCCGCATACACTGGAACGACGTGATGCTGTCTCGCCGCTACGGCCCGCTGACGGCGTACAAGCAATCCAAGCTGTGCGGCATACTCTTTGCGAAGGGCTTAAACGATCGCTTCGAGCAGCTCGGCGTCCGTGCCTATGTAGTGGATCCGGGACTCGTGCGCACGGACATCGGCAACAAGGATGCCGGCTGGCTGGTCAACCTGGTCTGGTCGCTGCGAAAGCTGGGCGGCGTCAGTCCGGAAATACCGGCAAAGACCTACGCCTGCCTTTGCGAAGCGCAGGATGCCCCGGACGGTCTCTACTATTACTTATGCCGAAAACGCGCTTACAGCCGCAAGGTCACGCGCGAAAACGCCGACCGGCTGTTTGCACTCAGCGAGCGGCTGTGCGGGATTTCCTATGAAGGGGTAAGAATGCCATGAACGTTTTGATAACGGGCGCAGCGGGCGGCCTCGGGCGCGCCATGGCGGTGGAATGCGCGCGGCGCGGCTATCGGCTGTTTCTGACCGACGTGAATGCGGATGGGCTTCGCTGCCTGCAGACCGGACTTGAACGGCAGTTTGCCGCCACAGCCGCAATAAAGGCCTGCGATCTTACGAATCCCGAAAGCGTGGATGCGCTGCTCGCCGTGCTGGACGCTTCCGGCATCCAGTTCGACATGCTGCTCAATATCGCGGGCGTCGATTTTGAGGGCGGCTTCATGGAGCGCGACCGCGAGCGCGTGGTCAAAATCGTCGCGCTGAACGACGCCGGAACGCTGCGCATCACCCACGCCATTCTGGAACGCCGAGATCCCAAATGGGAATTCACCGCGATATTTGTATCCAGCCTCGCGTCCCTGTTCCCCATGCCGTTGAAGGCGACCTATGCTGCATCCAAGCGCTTTTTACTGGATTTCGCCCTTTCGCTGCGGGAGGAATTGAAGGGCGACGGCGTGAATGTGCTCGCCCTCTGTCCCGCCGGTATGGCTACGACGGCTGAAAATATTCAGGCCATACGCGCGCAGGGCATTTGGGGCGAGGCGACCACCAACCCGCTGGAGCGCGTGGCGCGAAGGACGCTGGACTGCGCGCTGGACGGAAGGGCCATTGACATTCCCGGCACGCTGAACCGCCTGTTATCCAGCCTCGGCAAGATCGTGCCGCGCGTGTGGGTGGCGGCGATCATACGCTGGCGCTGGAAATGCGCGCAAAGAAAATGGCTGAACGCATCCGGCTGTGCAAAGGCATAACATAATCTGTACGTCAAAGCGGCGCTCCCATTTTCGGGGAGCGCCGCTTCATATACCTTCGTTTCAGTTTCCGATCAGGATCCCGACGACGACCGCAATTACGATTAGCGCCGCCAGCGCATAGATGATAATATCCATCGTATGCAATGGGATCTTGATTTTGTCGTACAGTCGGCCGCGATTGCGATAGGCGTGGGCAAACTTCGCGTCGCCGGTCTCCTGCCGCAGCTTTTCTTCAAAGCCCGCGCCAGTTTCGCCGGTTCCCGCCGCCTGCTCCATTTTTGCACGCGCCTCGCGGCCAAGGTCACTCCTGCGCGCCATATTACTTCTTGGCAATGTACTTGCGCACGTCGATGGCCACGGCCAGGATGATGATCAGACCGCGCACAACGTACTGCAGGTACGGGTTGACGCCCATGAACTGCAGGGAGTAGTTGATGGCCTGCAGCAGGATCGCGCCGATTACGACGCCCTGAATGGTGCCGACACCGCCGGAGAAGGAAACGCCGCCAACCACGACCGCGGAAATTGCGTCAGTTTCGTAGCTGCTACCGGTGTTCGCGCCGACGGAGGTAATGCGCGCCGCCTCAAGGAAAGCGGAGGTGCCGTACAGGATACCGGCAATCAGGTACACCAGCATAATGGTCTTGGCCACGTTTACGCCGGAGACCGCCGCCGCTTCGGTGTTGCCGCCGACGGCGAACATGTTCTTGCCCAGACGGGTCTTGTTCCAGATTACCCACATGATCACGGCGATGATCAGGAAGTAAATGACTACCTTGGGAATCTTCAGACCAAGAAGCGTCACATTGCCCGCCGCAAAGTTCAGGAAGTTCTGGTCGAAGGTGGACAGTGCCTGCGCCGTGCCCGAGGGCTGCGATTCGATAAACAGGCAGTTGCAGCCGAAAGCGATCAGCTGCGTGCCCAGCGTGATGATGAATGCGTGCAGATGCAGCTTCGCCACACCAAAGCCGTTGATCAGCGAGAAGATGACGGCCACGGCAATGGAGGCCAGCAGCGGCACGAACAGCGGCAGCTGCTGCGTCATCTGCGGGAACATGCGCGAGGAATAGGTGACGGACTGAACCAGCGATGCGGTCACGGCCGCAGAAAGGCCGAGTACGCGGCCGATGGAAAGGTCAGTACCGGCCAGCACGATCAGGCCTGCGCAGCCCAGCGCCAGAATGCCCTTGGTGGACGCCTGCTTGAGGATGTTCAGAATGTTGACCGGAGCCAGGAAGTTACGCTTCACCAGACACACGATCACCAGAATAACGACCAGAATAATATAGAGCGCATAGTTCAGGAAGAACTCGCCCACCTTCTGCGCCTTGGGGTTCACCTTAACGGCGCCCTTCTTGCGCTTTCTGGAATCGTCCATTGCCTGAATGAACAGAACCGCGCCACCCGCGATGATCAGCACAATGCCGATCCACAGCATCATAATCGCGTTCTTGAACAGCGTCACACTGGTACCGCTGCCGTTCATCAGGTTGTCGAAGCCCTTCTGGAACAGCGCGATCATGGCGGTATCGGCCTCGAGCTCTGCAAGCGCATCGGCGTCACAGCCCAGTGCAGCGGTCACTTCATTGGCAAGGATCTCCTTCTGAATGGCCTCTTCCTGAGCGTCATCCTTCTTGATGGCCTTGGCCTCGTCCTTGGTCACGCCCTGGGTCTCCATGACGTAATCAATGAAGGTATTGTAATCGGTGGAATAAGCGAGCTTCTCATCGTAAACGATGCGGTCGGAAACGACGGCTTCAACCTCCGCAGCGTCCAGACCGAGCGTGCCCACCAGATAATCGGTGTATTCCTTCGCAGTCAGGCCGCGGGTGATCTTCGTAATGGTGCTGGGATCCTGAATATAGTTGATGGTTTCAGGCTTCTTGCAGCCGATCAGGGTCGTGGCGTCATTGTAGATCTTCTGTCCCTTCTGGCCGAGCATGACTAAGGCGACGCCGGCAATGACCAGTACGATTGCGATGATCGCTGCGACCAGCCGCTTGACATTTTTCATATGCTATTCCCTCTTTCCGAGCTGATTTGAAATTCAACTGTTTCTGTACGCAGCAGCGTCACACATACTTCGCGGCCAGCGCCAGAATGGTCTCCTGTTCACCCTCAACGCCGCCGAAATCCTTGCCGCGCTCCACGATGCCCGCCATCTGACCGTTGGACATGACCAGAATGCGGTCGCAAATGCCGATCAATTCGGGCATTTCGGAGGATACCATCACAACGCCCTTGCCCTCGCTCGCCAGCTTCAGGATCAGCTGATAGATCTCGTACTTTGCGCCGACGTCGATGCCTCGGGTCGGCTCGTCCAGAAGCAGAACCTCCGGATCGGTCAGCAGCCAGCGGCCGATGATGACCTTCTGCTGGTTGCCGCCGGAAAGCGACTTGATCAGCGTGCGCGCGCTGGGCGTCTTGACCTTCATAGCGTCAATGACCCACCGGGTATCCTTGCTCATCTTCCGATTCGACAGCAGAATTTTGCCATAGGAACGGATATTGGCAATGGTGGAATTGAAGCTTATGCTCGACAGCGGGAACAGACCCGTCGCACGGCGTTCCTCCGTGAGCAGTGCAAAGCCGTTGCGCTGCGCTTCAAAGGCGGAATTATTGTCCACCGGCTTGCCGTGAAGCGTTATCTCGCCCGTCTCGCGCGTGAAATAACCAAAGATGGTGTTGAGCAGCTCGGTTCGACGGGAACCCACCAGACCGGCAACGCCCAGCACCTCGCCCTTGCGCAGGTCAAACGATACGTTGTGGCATGTCGGCTCGTACTTGCCGGTGAGATTCCGAACGCTCATCAGCACCTCGCCAGGCGTGTTGATCTTCGGCGGGAATCGATTATCGAACGAACGGTTCACCATCAGGCGGATGATCTCGTCCGTGGTCAGCTCCGACGCGGGGCGCGTGGCGACCCACTGACCGTCGCGCATGATGGTCACATCGTGGGAGATGCGCAGGATCTCATCCATCTTATGGGAAATGTAGATGATGCCTACGCCCTGCGCCGTGAGCTTTTCAATGATTCTGAACAGATGTTCAACTTCGTTTTCAGTCAGGGAGGATGTGGGCTCGTCGAGCACCAGAATCTTCGCGTTATAAGAAACTGCCTTGGCGATCTCGATCATCTGACGCTGTGATACCGACAGCTTGCCGATAATCGTGCGCGGATCGACGTCAATTTCCAGATCCTTAAAGATCTCCTTCGTGTCGCGATACATCTTACGACTATCGACAAAGCCGTTTTTAGTCGGGAATCTGCCAAGCCAGACATTTTCCATTACATTGCGGCGCAAAACCTGGTTCAGCTCCTGATGAACCATGGCAACACCATTATCGAGTGCATTGCGGGGGTTGGTAAAATTAACTTCTTCACCGCACACCTTGATCGTGCCTTCATCCTTTTTATAGATGCCGAACAGGCACTTCATCAGCGTGGATTTGCCCGCACCGTTTTCGCCCATCAAGGCATGAACGGTACCGGGGCGCAGCTTCAGCTGAGCATGATCCAAAGCCTTTACGCCCGGGAACTGCTTGACAATGCCTTCCATCTCAAGCAGGTAGGTAGACTGCTCCATTCAAATCACCGCACTTCTTCGATTCTTCTCTCTGGAATTGTCGACGTCTCCTTACAGAAGCCGCCGACCCACAAAGCCTCTGCTTTGCTAATTCCTGCACCTCTGGAATTGTCGACGTCTCCTTACAGAAGCCGCCGACCTGCAAAGCCTTTGCTTTGCTAATTCCTGCATCTCAAAAAGCGAGGCGCCTGAAAGCCTGCGCTTCCAAGCGCCTCATCTTTGGCCGGTTTAAATACCGATCCCTGTCAAATCAGACGATGGCTGAATTATTCAACCTCGGTGATCTTCGCGTAGGGGATACGGACAGAGTAGCCGTCCTCAGCGTAGGTGTAATCGGTGCCTTCCAGCCAGGAACCGGTCTGCAGATAGTTGACTGCGATCGCGACGTTGGCATAGCCCATGGCGTCGCCGTCCTGCTTAACGGTAGCGGTCATCTTGCCAGCCTTGATGGCTTCCAGAGCGGAGTCGGTAGCGTCAACGCCGATAACCACGATGGAAGGATCGCCTTCATTGCCGGTGTTGTAGCCAAAGGCGTTCATGGCGGCGACGACGCCGGTGCCCATGTCGTCATTGTTTACGAACACAACTTCAACCTTGCCATCGGTCGCGGTCCAGGTGGGAGTCATCTTCTCCTGAGCCTGAGCGGTATCCCAGTTGGCCACGATCACGTACTCGTCCAGCGCGGGCTCGAGCGGCACACCCATCTCAACTGCGGTGGATTCGGAGTACTGGGTACGGGCAATCGCTTCGGGGTTGTTGGGCTCGCCTTCGAACTCAACGAACTGCAGCTTGCCGTCGCCGTTCAGGTCGATGGAGGGATCGGCCTCCCACAGCTCGGCCAGGATTTCGCCCTGCATCACGCCCGCTTCGGACGGGGTGGTGCCGATGAAGATGGAGCCAGAGTCCACGATGACGGACTGCACGGTTTCCTCAGAGGGCTCCTTGTTGTAGAACAGGAAGGGGATGCCCGCTTCGGTGAACATGTCGACCAGCTGCTGACCGGAAGCAACTTCCGCCAGGTTGATGATCACGAAGTCCGGCTTTTCGCCGACCAGCATGGTGGCCTGCTCGACCTGCTTGGCCATATCGTCAGCCGCATCGTACATGGTCAGGGTGATCTTGACATTGCCTTCAGCGTTGATCTCTTCAACGGCGTCGTTCATAGCCTGGCGCACGGAAGATCCGTAGGTATCGTCATACTTCCAGATCAGAGCGCGAATGTCGTATTCGGCAACTTCCTCGGCGAAAGCGCCGACCATGGACAGAGCCAGCACCAGTGCCAGCAGAGCTACCAGGATTTTCTTCATAGTTGGTTCCTCCTCGTTTTTTTGTTATTCCAGGGGCCTAAGCCGCCGTATAACCGAAAAAAATTGTCAGGTCACTTTTTTTGCATTTGTACCGCTGAAAAACCACGCAATACAAATGTCCGTCCCAGTTTACCTACGTTTCATGTACGCATTTATTTTACATCAAAGTAGATTCACTGTCAAGCCAGCAAAACTCAATCGGAAAATTTTCGCTGTTTGAACATAAAATTCCGTCCGTTTTGTGCTATTCTCCGTCGGCGTACACGCTGCGCGCTGCTTCGTACATCCGCTTGTACTGCGCGTACTTTTCATCGTACCGGTCGCGATACTTCGGATCCGGCTCCACGCAGCCCGTCTTGCGCACCAGCGAGGCAACGCCCTCCTCAAAGCTGGCGAACTGACCTGCGGCCTTGCCGCACAGCACCACCATGCCCACCGTGCCGCCCTGGCTGGTGTTGAGCATGTAAATGGGCTTCTGGAAGATGTCCGCCTTGATGCGCAGCGCCTCGGGCGAAGCGCCGCCGCCCACCGCCGTGAGCGCGTCGAACTTCATGCCAAAGCGGCTCAGCAGCTCCAGGTTATAGCGCATTTCGTAATTGTTGCCTTCGATAATGGCGCGGTAGAGATCCATCTTGCTGCTGGCCAGCGTCAGCCCCATCACCGCACCCTTTGCGCCGGAATCCATATACGGCGTGCCGGTGCCCGCCAGATGCGGCAAAAACAGCAGCGGCGACGGCGCATCGCTGAGCGACTTGTTCAGCTCGGCATATGTGTTCTTCCCCGCCGCATCGCACTTTGCGCGCAGCTCGCGCTCAAAGGTATCGCGATACCACTTCAGCGCCGCGCCTGCGGTATTGCTGAAGATCAGCGCCAGATATTTGCCCGGAACCGCATACGGCTCGGCGCAGATATTGTAGCGGAACATGCCCGCGAAATCGACGTTTTCATCGGGCAGCACGGCGCTGATGCACTCCGCAGAGCCGATGCCGTCCGCCATGTCTCCGGAGCGCAGCGAGCCGGAGCCCAGCGCCGCGGCAATCTGATCGTGCACGCCGGATACGATGATGGGATCACCCTTGATGCCCAGCTCCCGTGCCACGGAGGGCAGGATGCGGCCAACGGGCGCGCCCGCCGGCACGAATTTGGGCATGGCGGAACGCGCGATGCCGAAGGTGTCCAGCGTATCGTAATCCCAGTCCATCCTCAGGCGGTTGAACATCAGCATGCGCGAAGCCAGCGAGCCGTCCGCCGCCGCCTCGCCGGAGAGCATGTAGGCGATATAGGAGCTGTACGGCAGCAGCTTCTTCGTTTTTTCCAGTATTTGCGGCGCGTTGCGCTGCACCCACATCAGCTTTGGCAGCGTGTACATAAAGTTTACCGGCATGCCCGTGCGATATTGGAAATCGTCCAGATCCACCTTTGAGCGCAGCTCGGGCAGGCTCTCGGTACCGCGGACGTCCGTGTAGAAGATCGAATCGCACACGGGCTTGCCGTCCGCGTCCAGAAAGACCACCGCTTCGCCGAACGACGCCGCAGCGATCGCCTCAATGGGCTTGCCATACTGCGCGGCGGCCTCGCTCAGCGCGCGCTTGACGGCGCTCCACACCCGGTCGGGGTTCATGGTGACGTAGCCGGGCTTGGGAAATTCCAGATCATATTCATGGTAGATGCTCAGCACGATCTTGCCGGACTGCTCAATGACCGTCGCCTTACTGCCGGTCGTGCCGACATCGATTCCGATATAAGCCATGCGCTTCCTCCTCCGCTTGGGGTCATCTGCGCTCCGCCGCAAACAGATACGACGGAGCGCAGGATAAAATCGTCTATTACAGCTTGATGCGCTTGTAGCCCAGATACTTGCTCAGCGCCTCTTCCACCGCGCGCACATGGTCGCCGGGGGTAATGATGGCGTGATGGCGGAATCCCTCGTTCTGCATGGAGAAGAGCTTATCCTGAAGGTTGTCCATCTTCACCACGCCGGGCGTACCGAAGAAGCCGGCCTCGATGGGATCATCGGTGATCTCCGCGCGCTCAACGAAGTAATGCACTTCCCCATTCTCCGTGCGCATGCCGGAAATGGTGATCACACCGGGCTTGATGTGGCCCACATTCACGCCCCAGGAGCAGTTTTCGCCTTGCGTCTTGGTGAACATCAGGTGCTCCTCGATGTGGCCGGGCTTGACCATCAGCTCCACCGGCAGCGGGCCGCAGTGGAACAGCACGGCCTTGTCCGGATCGGTGCCGTAGTTGTTGTTGATGTCCAGGCAGCCGGTCGGCTCGCCGGAGGCCGCGTTCAGCGCCATTGCCGCCAGCGCATTGGAGGCATCGGTCTCACAGGCCGTAGGCACGCCCAGGGAATTGAAGATACCCAGCAGTGCGCAGGGCGCGATGTGCAGCAGATGCTGCAGCTCGCTCCAGCAGCGGATGGAGATCGCGTCCAGATGATTATCGTCCACAAACGCCTTCATCGCGGCGCCAAGGCGCGAAAGGTTCTCCAGCGCATAGGGTGCGGCGTCGGAATAATCACCCGTCGCCAGCAGCCGCTCGCGGAACAGCTTCGCGTCTGCGCAGTCCGCGCTGATCTCGTTGTACTTTTCCATGACCATCGTCAGGTCGTAAGATTCGACGTCGCAGCCGACGTTCTCCATAGCGCCCTCATCGTAACGCACGGACTTGAACGCCGTGGTGCGCGCGCCGAACACGCCCAGGCGCATATAGCGCATGCGGCGCACGACGCTGCAGATCTCGGCAAATTCCTTCAATTCCTTCTCAAAGTCCGCGCTCAGCGGATGCATCACGAAGGGCTTGCCGGAGGTGAATTTGAAGCCCATCTGCTTAAACACGGCGCACAGGCCGAGCTTGCCGCAGAAGGCGTCGCGGCGATTGGCAAAATCCATCTTGCCGATCTCATCCGGATACGCCTGGAGCAGCACCGGCACATTCACATCGCGCAGCGCGGCCTTGATACCGTTTTCATCGCCGAAATTCGGCAGCGAAATGATCACGCCGTCGTACTCGCCGTGATGCTCCTCGAGAAAATCATGATAAACCATGCCTTCCTGCGTAGTTTCGACTGCGCCGTACTTTACCCTGTCCTTTTCGATCTCGAGCAGCTCTACGCCCGCCCGGGCGGCCGCCTGACGCATTTCATCATAAGCGGATTCGATGACAGAGCTGGGGAAAAAACCACGATTGGCAACCAGAAGTGCAAGTTTCATAACAGTTCATCCTCCAAAACAGTCGATAATCTAATGTACATAGTACGTTATCTATATTAATAATAGCACATTTGCGACGGTTTGGCAATCGTTTTCCTTGGAAGAATGGCCACGAAATCGATGCTTCCATTAAAAGCGTGCCAGAAATTCTTCTGCGGCGTACATAATACGCGCTTTGTCTGTCGAAAAAAAACCAGGAGAGCTCGAGAGGATCGAAATCCTCTCGAAACTCCAATCGTGCCCAGCGGCGTGTACGGTGGGCGCGGAACGATTTTCGCGGCGGAAAATCCCATTTTCCAGAGCAAAAATCGTTTCATTGCAGTTTTTGCGCCCGAAAATCTGAAGGATTTTAGCAAAAACTGGTGAGGGTGGCAGTGGCGGGGGAGCTTCTTCCCCGTCCACCAGGCTTGTCAAAATCTTTTTGACAAGCTGACGCGCATAATGCGCGCTTTGTCTGCGCAAGCTATCCCCGACCGACCGGCAGGGAGTTGAAATTCATGCAAAATCAGAATTCTACGCTTCAGGCCAAAAGCCTGACCATACTGGGCGACCAGATGCAGCACGAATACGTTGCCTGCAAAAAGTCTGAGTTCTACGCCAAAAACTTCTCCGATCCTCAGCTTCAGACGATCGCGAATCAGCTGGCAAGCGACCATCGCCAGCGTTTCAACCGGCTGCTGAATTACCTCAACAGCCACGCCTGATTCAAAAACGAGCACAGAGCAAGGGGGCAAAAACATGAACGACTGTTCCAACGGAAGCTGCACCTTCACCGATCAGGACCGTATGGAAGACCTGCTCGCGCAGGAAAAGTACCTGATCGACGGCTACGCGACCTTTATTCCCGAGGCATCCTGTCCCGAGCTCAGAAACGTTCTGAGTGACAACCTGAACGGCTGCTTCAACGACCAGTATACCGTTTACGACAAGATGAGCAACCTTGGATGGTATCCTACCAAGAATGCGCCCCAGGCGGAAATTGATGAAGCAAAGCAGAAATTTTCGCAGCTTGGGCAGCAGCTGGGATAGGGCTTTGGGCATCCGGGATTGAACCCGGTTCAAATATAATTTGGTCGGTCGGTCAGGGGCTCGGAGCTTTCCGAGCCCTTTTATATTTCAAATCTCCCTGCGATCCGCGGTATCTCTGAAATTTTAGCAAAAATGCGTCAATGATCGATAATAGTTGCCGCAATGAAGTAGATTATGCGGCCGGTTTATGCTATAATAGGCGCAGCGACATATTATACGGATGGGAGTTGCGCTTATGTCTAAACTGATTAAGGAATTCAAGGAATTCGCATTCAAGGGCAACGTCATTGACATGGCCGTCGGCGTGGTCATCGGCTCCGCGTTCACCGGCATCGTCACCAGCGTGGTCAACGATCTCTTCACGCCGCTGATCGCCAAGATCACCGGCAGCGTGGACTTTTCCGCGCTGGTCATCCCGCTTGGCGAGGGCGCGGACGTACCCACGATCAACGTGGGCAGCTTCATTCAGACCGTCATCAATTTCTTTCTGGTCGCCATCTGCATCTTTGCATTTGTGAAGTTCGTCAACCGCCTGCGCCGCCCGAAGGAAGTGGCCGCGCCGAAGCCCGCACGCCTGTGCCCCTATTGCCGCAGTGAGATCGCCGACGATGCGACCCGCTGCCCGCACTGCACCTCGCAGCTGGATTGAGTAAGGACGTTCCATTTTCATGCAAAGCGCGGCTGTGCCGGTCAACACCGGTGCAGCCGCGCTCAGTCTGTTGAAGGAGAGCTCGAGAGAGGCAAAGACCTCTCGAACCTCCAATCGTGCCCAGCGGCGTGTACGGTGGGCACGGGGCGATTTTTGCGGCAGAAAATCCTATTTTCCAGAGCAAAA